>NZ_KB899911.1 GCF_000378465.1 Elioraea tepidiphila DSM 17972 | reverse complement strand
GCGCAGGATCTCATTCGCCTGCCGAAGCTCGCGGTTCTCCCGCTCGAGCGCCTGCAGCTTCTCGGCTACCTCCGTCGGCACGCCAGCCCGCTTGCCGGCATCCACCTCGGCGCGCTTCACCCAATCCAGAAGCGTCCAGGCCGTACAGCCGATCTTGCCCGCGATCGACGTCTCCGCCGCCCATCGCGACGGATGCTCGTGCTCGTGATCCCGCACCATCCGCACCGCGCGCTCGCGGACCTCAGGCGAGAACTTGTTCGTCGTCTTGCTCATCAAGGCTCCACCCTCTCAGGAGTTGGAGCCTCCGGCAAAACCGGAGCGGTTCAGAGCTCCGCGCGCGCACGCTCGACCGTCGAGCCATCGGGGAGGGTGATCGGGCCGGCTGAGGTTCGCGCGAGCGTGTCGCGCAGCGCCTTGGCCGTCTGGATGACGGTGCCGAGATCCCCGGCCTTCGCTGCGTCCCGGTAGATCGCGGCCTGCGCCCAGGTGGCCGGGAGCACCTCCAGCCGTTGCTTGAACGCGGCGGCGTCGCGCCTGGTGATGGCGCTCGCGGGCGGATCGCCGACCAGTCCCCGGAACAGGCGCAGCGCGACGGCGGCCTTCTGGGCGTTGGCGGGCCCCCACCCCTGACGCTGGGCGTGCTGGGCGAAGAGCGCTGAGAGGCTGGGCCGGGACGCGCCCGCCTTGCCCTCCTCGGCGATGACAGAGGGGCCGGGCCAACCCTCGTAGGGGAACACGGCGGGACGCGGAGTGCCCATCCGGTTGTGGCCCAGGATGGCGTGCGCCTCGGCGGCCACGCCTGCCGCCATCCGCAGGAAGGAGCGGTGCCGCTCCTCGGGCTCCGGCGTCGCCCGGTTGCGGCGCCGCAGGGCCGCCTGGGTGTAGGGGCGGATCTCCTCGAAGGCGTTCCGCACCAGCACCCCGCGCCAGTAGTGGGCCCGGTCCATCGGATCGTCCAGCGCCTTGGCTTCCGCCTCCTCCTCGGTGTCGTCGTCGGAGATCGCGTCGGGGTCGTGGTTCTCTGGGCGGAACAGGTGCTCGCGCTCGCCGCGCGCGATGATCGCGCGGAACAGCTCGCGCAGGATCTCCATCAGCTCGGCGTCTGTGGGCTGGATCGGCTCCTGCGCGGTCATCGCGACGGCTTCGGCGAGGGTCTCCACGGCGGCGGTGGCGCGGGCGGCGAGACGCCGCGCGACCGCCCGGTCGCTTGTCCTCAGGGCGATCCCGAAGTGGCTGCGACCGATCCGGCTCGCCAGCACCAGCGGCAGGCGCGCCCGCCAGCAGAACCGCCCCCGCCTTGCCAGAAGATGAACCCGGCCGCCCATGCCCGCGCCCTCGCGCTTGGCGGGGGCAGGTGTCGCACCCAGGTGCGCCAGTTCCGCCCGCCGCTGGATCGGCGGCCCGGAAGCCCTGGACGCGCTAAGCCTTTGTCAAGGCTTGGCGGAGGGGATGGGATTCGAACCCACGATACGGGTTATCCCCGTATAACGGTTTAGCAAACCGCCGCCTTCAGCCACTCGGCCACCCCTCCGCCGTGAGTGGCACGCTCACGGCGTATGCGACCCCGGCTTCTAGAGACCCCCCTGCCCTGCGTCAACCAAACCCTCAGGCCGCCTCGGCCCGGCGCATCGGCACCGCGAAGCCGCGCTGGACACCCGGGCGTGCCATCATCCGCTCGTACCACGCCTTGACGTTCGGATACTCGGCCAGGTCCACGCGGTGGCGCTCATGTCGCCAGGCCCAGCCGAGAATGGCGAAATCGGCGATCGATGGCTCGCCCTCGGTGGCAACGAAATCCCGCCCGGCCAGCCGGCGATCCAGCACGCCATAGAGGCGGTGCGTCTCCTTCTGGTATCGCTCGAGGGGGTGCCGCCGATCGGCCTCGTCCTTCACCTGCAGATAGGCATGCACCTGGCCCGGCATCGGACCGAAGCCGCCCATCTGCCACATCAGCCACTCCCAGACCGGGATGCGCCCGGCAAGATCGCGCGGCATGAAACGTCCCGTCTTCTCGGCGAGATAGAGCAGGATCGCGCCACTCTCGAACACGCTGACCGGCTTGCCCCCCGGCCCGTCGGGATCGACGATAGCCGGGATGCGGTTGTTCGGGCTGATCTTGAGGAAGGCCGGCGCGTGCTGCTCGCCCTTGGTGATGTCGATGATATGCACCCGATAGGGCAGGCCCATCTCCTCGAGCGCCACGCCGATCTTGCGGCCGTTGGGGGTGTCGAATGTGTAGAGGTCGATCATGACCGCGCTGCTCCGTTTCGAGAGGTGCCGGACCCTAGGAAACCGCGCGGAGCGTGTCGAGGTGCGGCGTTATGCCCCGCCGGCGCGTGGCGCGTCCTGGCCGATCTGCGCGAGCGCGGCCAGGAACCCCTCGGCCCAGGCGGCCGCCGAGTTCCGCCGCAGCACCGCGATGTCGCCCGTCCAGCGCGCGCGCCGCTCGGAGGCCGGCATCACCAGCGCCGCGTTCAGCCCCTCGGCGATCTCGTCCGGGTCGTGCGGGTTGACCAGGATGGCGCCCTTCAGCTCGTCGGCCGCACCGGCGAAGCAGGACAGCACCAGCGCGCCCGGATCGGCCGGGTCCTGTGCGGCGACGAACTCCTTCGCCACCAGGTTCATCCCGTCGCGCATCGGCGTGACGAGGCCCACGCGCGCAATGCGATGGAAACCCGCGAGTGTCGCGCGCGGCACCGCGCGCGTCATCCAGCGGACCGGCACCCAGTCGATGTCGCCGTGCTCACCGTTGATCCGCCCGGCAAGCTCGTCGAGCTCGCGTCGGAGCGCGCGATACTGCACGACGTCGCCGCGGCTCACAGGCGCGACCTGCAGCAGCGTCACGCGGCCGCGATGCTCCGGGAAGCGGCGCAGCAGGGCCGCGAACCCGCGCAGCCGCTGCGGCAGACCCTTCGAGTAGTCGAGCCGATCGACGCCGAGGATCAGCGCGCGCCCGCTGAGGCTGTCGGCAAGACGGCGCGCGTCCTGGCCGCGCACGGCCTTCTCGGCCTCGCGGGCGAACTCCTCCGCTTCGATGCCGATCGGGAATGGATGAACCGGCACGTCGAAGCCGGCGCCGCGCAGCGCATCGCGCAGGTTCGAGGCATCGGACGGGGTCTGCGCGCCGATCAGGTCGCAGGAGGCGAGCTCGCGCAGCAGGATGTTCCCCTGCGGCAGGGCCCGGAACAGCGGCAGCGGCGGGAACGGCACGTGCAGGAAGAAGCCGATCCGCTGCTTCGCGCCGGCGGCGCGCAAGGCGGCCGCGAGCGGGAAGTGATGGAAGTCGTGGATCCAGATCACGTCATCGTCGCGCAGCAGCGGCGTCAGCGAGTGCGCGAAAGCGCGGTTCACGCGACGATAACCCTCCCACTCCTCGCGGCGGAACTCGGCGAGCCCCATGCGGTAGTGCAGCAGCGGCCACAGCATGCCGTTCGCGAACCCGGTGTAGTAGAGCCGATAGTCCTCGGACGAGAGATCGATCGTCGCGTAGGTCGTTTGTCCCACCGTGACGATCTCAGGCGACCCGCCGGTGTGCGATGCCGTCTGGCCGGACCAGCCGAACCAGAGAGCCTCGCGCGTGGCGAGCGCCTCCTTGAGCGCGACCGCAAGCCCGCCCGCCTGCGGACGTTCGCGCGGCCGCGGCACCGGCACACGATTGGAGACGATCACCAGGCGCGCCAAAACCCTTCCTCCCATGTCCGCGACAGGCGCATGGCCGACAGGATCAGCCCCACCTGCGAATAGGTCTGCGGATAGTTGCCCCAGAGTTGGCCGGTGCGCGGATCGACATCCTCCGAGAACAGCCCCACGTGATTGCGCAAGGCGAGGATGCGCTCGAACAGCGCGCGCGCCTCCTCCGTCCGCCCGATCTCGTGCAGCGCATCGACCAGCCAGAAGCTGCATACCAGGAACGCCGTGTCGGGCACGCCGAAATCGTCCGGTGCGTTGTAGCGCAGCAGCAGCCCCTCGCGCGCCAGATGCGTCCGGATCGCCTCGACGGTGGCGACGAACCGCGGGTCCGAGGGCGCGATGATGCCGATCTCCGGCATCAGCAGCAGCGCCGCATCGAGCCCCTCGCCGTCGAGGCTCTCGACGAAGGCGCGCTCACGCTCGCTCCAGGCCCGGCGCAGGATCTCGTCGCGGATCGGCGCGGCGCGTGCGGCGAGCTTCCCGGCCTGCTCGCGCAGGCCGAGCCGTGCGGCAACGCGCGCCATCCGGTCCACCGCCGCCCAGCACATCGCTGCCGAGAAGGTGTGCACCCGGTTGCGGCCGCGATACTCCCAGATTCCCGCATCGGGGGTCAGCGCCGCATCGGCCGCGGCAGCGGCGAGCGGTTCCAGTTGGCGGAACAGCGCCGCATCGCCCGGCCTGGGCAGGCGTTCGTCGAAGAACATCTGCACCGCGGCGAGGATCACGCTGCCCCAGGCATCGTTCTGCTGCTGATCCACCGCGGCATTGCCGACCCGCACCGGCTTATGGCCCAGGAACCCCGCGAGCGCACTCGCCTCCTCCTCCAGCATCGGACCGTCAGGCACGATCGGATAGACCGGGCGCAGCGGCACGCCGGCATCGCCGATCACGGCGCCGGTCAGGTAGGAGATGAACTTCTCCATCGAGCGTGTCGCGCCGAGCCGGTTGAGCGCCTGCACGGTGAAGAAGGCGTCGCGCAGCCAGCAGAACCGATAGTCCCAGTTGCGCGCCGTGCCGGGTGCCTCGGGGATCGAGGTGGTGAGGGCCGCAACGATCGCGCCGGTGTCGTCATGCGCGCACAGCTTGAGCGCGATCGCGGCGCGGATCACGGCATCCTGCCATTCGAACGGAACGTTCAGCAGGCGCACCCATTCATGCCAGTAGAGGGTCGTCTCCTCCTCGAACTCGCGGGCGAGCGTGCCGGGCGCCTCGGTGATGCTCTCGTCGCTGCCGATAATCAGCGCGAGCGGTCGTTCCAGCGCGAAGGCCGTCTCGTGCGCGATGAAGCCGACCGGCGCGTCGGTGGTGACGCGCATGTCCTCGGCCGGGCCGCGATAGGAGATGTGGTTGGAGCCGGTCCGGAGCTCGGGCGCCTCCGCACCCCAGCCGAAGCGTGGCCGGATGCGCACGCGGATGCGCGGCCGACCGTTGAGCGGCTGGACCCGGCGGACGAGCATGGGCGGGCGGAACATCCGGCCGAAGCGGCGAAAGCGCGGCACCGTGTCGGTGACAAGAAGGCGGTTGCCGTCCGCATCGGCGAGCTCGGTCTCGACCACGGCCGTATTGCGGCGATAGCGCTGCACGCTCTCGACCCGATGCAGCAGGTCGATCTCGGCGAAGCCGTGCTCCGGCCCCTCGCCGTCCATCAACGCGCAGAACACCGGATCGCCGTCGAGCCGCGGCCAGCAGAGCCACGAGACACGCGCAGTCGGGTCGATCAGCGCGGCGACCGTGCCGTTGCCGGCGACCGCGAGATCAAGCGGCTGCGGCATCGTCCGCCTCGTCGAGCAGTCGCGCGAGCCAGGCGCGCACGCCGGCGGGGTCGCCGAAGGACTCCTCGACGCGCAGCCCCACGCCGCCGTGCCTCTCGGCCGCCGCGATCGCGGCCTCGTCGGTGACGTCGTCGCCGATGAACACCGGCATGCGGCCGCGGAACGGCGCGCGCGCCATCAGCGCCGCGACCGCCGTGCCCTTGTCGGCGGCACGTGGCTTCACCTCCCAGGCCATATGCGCCGGCAGCAGCAGGAAACGCTCGTCTTCGGCGATCAGGTCGCGCAGCGCCGCCTCGAAGCGCGGCATCGCCGCCGGCGCCTGGCGCGCGTGCAGCGAGAAGCCGTGCGGCTTGGCCTCGTAGAGCGCGCCCGGAACGGACGCGGCGAGCGCCGCCGCCGCCGCACGCCACGCATCGGGGACCGAGGGCACATCGGCCGCCTCGGCCGGCGCCTCGGCGGTGACACGCAGCACCACGCCGTGCTCGCACGCCGCCGGCAGGCGCGTCGGCGCAAGGAAGGCATCGAGCGTGGCAAGCGGCCGGCCCGACACGATCGCAAGCGCGCCGCCGAGACGCTCGTGCAGCGTGCGGAGCATTCCGGACAGCGCCGGATCGACCCGCACCGCGTCGGGCGTCGGCGCGATCTCGACCAGGGTCCCGTCGAAGTCGAGAAAAAGGGCGCCGCGGCGCAGGACATCGCCCGGCGGAGGGGGTGTTCGCGGAGTCACAAAGCGTTAATGGCAGAAAGGTGGCGGCGGTTCCCCCCATCTCACACGATCGTGAGCCCGAGCCGGTCGTTCACGCGCAACCGCTGCGCCACTCTGCGCGCGACATACGGGAGGGCTTCGATGCACGGCACCACATCACGGACAGCACTCGGGCGGCGGTCCTTGCTCGCCGCGGCGCTCGCGACCCCGGCCGTGCGCGTGCGCGCGCGGACAGCCGGTCCGTTCTGGCCGGGCGGCGCGCGCCTCGCCCTCTCGGTGACGATGATGATGGAGGCGGATGGCGATCAGCCGGAGCTGACCCAACCCGGCCCGCCCGGCACGCCGCAGGCGTCGCAGCGCTTCCCCAACCACCCGATCGCATCGATGCGCCGCTATGGCGCGATCGAGGGCATCCCGCGCCTGCTCGACCTGTTCGACCGGCAGGGCATCCGTGTCAGCTCGTTCATGATCGGCGCCTCGATCGACGCGCACCCCGAGGTCGCGCGCGAGGTGGTGCGCCGCGGTCACGAGGGCGGCGGGCGCGGCCGCGCGCATGCGCCGCAGTTCCACCTGCCGCGCGCGGAGGAGACCGCGTTCCTGCGCTCGGGCTTCGAGAGCCTCCGGCGCGCCACCGGCGTCTGGCCCAAGGGGTTCAACGCGCGCGGGCTGCAATACGGGCCGAACACGCTGTCGATCCTGAAGGAGCTCGGGCTCACCTATTCGATCGACGATCGTTCCCGTGACGAGCCGTTCATCGTGCCGGTGGATGGCGGCGACTTCCTGCTCTCGCCGTACATGACGCATGTGAACGATCTGCAGTTCTTCCAGAACAGCCTCCAGCCGCTGGAGAACTACGAGCGGGTGCTGCGCCAGGAGTTCGAGACGCTGTACGAGGAGGGCGCGCGGCGGCGACGGATGATGAGCATGCCGCTGCACGACTTCATCGCCGGCAGGCCATCCGTCTCGCGCACGGTCGAGGCGTTCATCGCCTGGGCCAAGCAGAAGCCCGGCGTGTGGTTCGCCCGCCGCGACGAGATCGCCGAGTGGGCGCTCGCGAGCCCGCTCACGCCGCGCGTGCCGGGCTGACGGTCAGGACCCGCCGATCAGGATGCCCGCGGCCAGCACCAGCGAGCCGCCGAGCACCACCTGGAAGGTCGCGCGCAACCAAGGCGTCTCCATGTAGCGGTTCTGGATCCAGGCGATCGCCCAGAGCTCGACGAACACGATCGCGAGCGCGAGCGCGGTCGCGGTCCAGAAGTCCGGGATGAGATACGGCAGGGCGTGGCCCAGCCCGCCGATCGTCGTCATCACCCCCGAGGCGAGGCCGCGCTTCCACGGCGCGCCGCGGCCGGAGAGCTTGCCGTCGTCGTGCGCGGCCTCGGTGAAGCCCATCGAGATGCCGGCGCCGACCGAAGCCGAGAGCCCGATCAGGAAGGTCGTCCAGGTGTCCTGGGTGGCGAAGGCGGTGGCGAAGATCGGCGCGAGCGTCGAGACCGACCCATCCATCAGCCCGGCGAGGCCCGGCTGCACCCAGGTGAGCACGAACTGGCGGCGCTGGGCGAAGTCCTCCCGCGCGCGCGCCTCGCCGCCGAGATGCGTCTCGACGAGGTGGTCGGCCTTCGCCTCGTGGCCAGCCTCGACCGCCGCGAGGTCGCCGAGCAGCTTGCGCGTCTCGGCATCCTGGGTGCGGGCGGCGGCGGCGAGGTAGAAGTCGTGCGCCTCGCGCTCCATCGAGGCGGCTTCCTCGCGGATGCGATCGAGGCCGAGGGTCTCGACCAGCCAGACCGGGCGGCGGGTGTAGAAATCAGCGACGTGCTCGCGCCGGATCGGCACGATCAGGTCGCCGAACCGCTTCTGGTAGAGCTCGATCAGGCGGCGGCGGTGGGAGTTCTCCTCCTCCGCCATGGCGTCGAACACGGCGGCGCTGGCGGGATAGTCGGCGCGCAGCTTGGCGGCGTAGGTGGCGTAGATGCGCGAGTCCTCCTCCTCGGCGCCGATGGCGAGGGCGAGGATATCCTGCTCCGAGAGCTGGTCGAACCGGCGCTTGCCGCCGAAACCGAAGGGAACGAAGCGCGAGAGCATCGCCGGAAGGTCTCCGCCGGGTCCGAATCACCGGCCGCATCAAGAGAAGGGGCGATCCGGCGATCCGGCAAGAGCCGCTCAGCCGAGGGCCTTCTTGAGCGCCTCGTTGACCAGCGCGGGGTTCCCCTTCCCCGCCATCGCCTTCATCACCTGGCCGACGAAGAAGCCGAACAGCTTGTCCTTGCCGGCTTTGTACTCCGCGACCTTGTCGGCGTTGGCCGCGAGCACCTGCGCGACCGCAGCGTCGATCGCGCCGGCGTCCTTCACCTGGCGCAGCCCCTTCGCCTCGACGATCGCGGCCGGGTCGGCGCCGGTGTCCACCATCTCCTCGAACACCTGCTTGGCGATGCGGCCGGAGATCGTGTCGTCCGCGATCAGGTCGAGCAGCCTGCCGAGCGATGCGGCCGACACGGGCGAGTCGGCGATGCCGCGGCCGGTGCGGTTCAGCGCGGCGAACAGATCGCCCATTACCCAGTTCGCGGCCTGCTTGGGATCGCGCCCCTTCGCCACGGACTCGTAGTAGTCGGCCGTCGCCTGCTCGGCGACCAGCACGCGCGCATCATAGGCCGAGAGGCCGTAGTCGCGCTGGAAGCGGGCGGCCTTCGCGTCCGGCAGTTCCGGCAGGTGCGCCTTCAGCTCCGCCACCCAGTCCGGGTCGAGCTCCAGCGGCAGCAGGTCGGGATCGGGGAAGTAGCGATAGTCGTGCGCGTGCTCCTTCGAGCGCATCGGGCGGGTCACGCCGCGGTTCGGGTCGAACAGCCGCGTCTCCTGCTGCACCTCGCCGCCCGACTCCCACACCTCGATCTGCCGCCGCGCCTCGGCCTCGATCGCCTGCATGACGAAGCGGATCGAGTTGACGTTCTTCACCTCGCAGCGCGTGCGGTACATCTCGCCGGGCTTGCGCACCGACACGTTCACGTCGGCGCGGAGCGAGCCCTCCTCCATGTTGCCGTCGCAGGTGCCCAGGTAGCGCAGGATCTGGCGCAGCTTGGCGACATAGGCGCCCGCCTCCTCCGGCGAGCGGATATCGGGCTCGGAGACGATCTCCATCAGCGCCACGCCGGCGCGGTTGAGGTCGATGTAGGACTTGGTCGGGTGCTGGTCGTGCAGCGACTTGCCCGCATCCTGTTCGAGATGCAGCCGCGTGATGCCGATGGTCCGCTGGGTGCCATCGGCGAGGTCGATCACGATCTCGCCCTTGCCGACGATCGGGTGCTGGTACTGCGAGATCTGATAGCCGGCGGGCAGATCGGCATAGAAGTAGTTCTTGCGGTCGAAGCGCGACCAGAGATTGATCTCCGCGTTCAGCCCCAGGCCCGTGCGGATCGCCTGGGCGACGCATTCGCGGTTGATCACCGGCAGCATGCCCGGGAAGGCGGCATCGACGAAGCTCACCTGCGTATTGGGCGCGGCGCCGAAGGCGGTGGCGGCCCCCGAGAACAGCTTCGCCTTCGAGATCACCTGGGCGTGGATCTCCAGCCCGCAGACGATCTCCCAGGCGCCTGTGCGGCCTTCGAGTGTGTAGGTCATGCGGCCCTCAGCTGCGGCAGCGCGTCGAACCCGGCGGCCGCCTCGATTGCGGCGGCCACCCGGAACACCGTCTCCTCGTCGAAGGCCCGGCCGAGCACCTGCAAGCCCAGCGGCAGACCCGAGGCATCCAGCCCCGCCGGCACGCTGATCCCCGGCAGGCCCGCGAGGTTGGCGGGCACGGTGAACACGTCGTTCAGGTACATCGTCACCGGGTCGTCCTGCTTCTCGCCGATCGCGAAGGCCGAGGACGGGGTCGCCGGCGTCAGGATCGCATCGACGATCTTGTACGCCTCGTCGAAGTCGCGCTGGATCAGCGCGCGCACCTTCTGCGCCTTAAGGTAGTAGGCGTCATAGTAGCCGGCGCTCAGCACATAGGTGCCGATCAGGATGCGCCGGCGCACCTCGGCGCCGAACCCCGCGCCGCGTGTGGCTTCGTAGAGGTCGTCGAGATCGCCGCCCTCCTCCACGCGCAGCCCGTAGCGCACACCGTCATAGCGCGCGAGGTTCGACGACGCCTCGGCGGGCGCGACGATGTAGTAGGTCGGCAGGGCGTAGCGCGTGTGCGGCAGCGAAATGTCGTGGATCGTCGCCCCCGCCTCCTTCAGCCAGGCGATGCCCTGCTGCCACAGCGCCTCGATCTCCGGCACCATCCCGTCGAGCCGGTACTCCTTCGGCACGCCGATGCGCAGCCCCTTCACCCCCTGGCCGAGCGCAGCCTCGAAATCCGGCACCGCGACGTCGGCGGAGGTGCTGTCCTTCGGATCGTGACCCGACATCTCGCGCAGCAGGATCGCGGCGTCGCGCACCGTGCGCGCGATCGGCCCGGCCTGATCCAGCGACGACGCGAACGCGACGATGCCCCAGCGCGAGCAGCGCCCATAGGTCGGCTTGATGCCGACCGTGCCGGTGAACGCGGCCGGCTGGCGGATCGACCCGCCCGTGTCGGTCGCGGTCGCGCCGAGGCAGAGCCGCGCGGCCACCGCCGCGGCCGACCCGCCCGAGGAGCCGCCGGGCACGAGGTCACGGTTGTCGCCGCGCCGCCGCCAGGGGTTCACGACATTGCCGAAGGCGGACGTGGTGTTCGACGAGCCCATCGCGAACTCGTCGAGGTTGGTCTTGCCGAGGCACACCGCGCCGGCCGCCCAGAGCTTCGCGCTGACCGTGCTCTCGTAGGGCGGGACGAAGTTGCCGAGAATGCGGCTCGCGGCGGTGGAGCGGATGCCGGTCGTGCAGAACAGGTCCTTGATCGCGAGCGGGATGCCGTCGAGCGGCCGGGCCTCGCCCTTCGCGATCCGCGCATCGGCGGCGGCGGCATCGGCGAGCGCGCGCTCGGGTGTCACGGTGATGAACGCGTTCAGGTCCTTCAGCTTCTCGATCGCGGCGAGATGCGCCTCGGCGAGTTCCCTCGCGCTGATCCGCTTCGCCGCCAGCGCCGCGCGCGCCTCGGCCAGCGTGAGATCGGTCGGCGCGGTCATTCCACCACCTTCGGCACGGCGAAGAACGAGCCCATGGCGTTGTCCGCGCGGTCGGGCGCGTTCGCCAGGATGGCGTCGTGCAGGTCGCCGTCGGTGACGACGTCCTCGCGCATCTTCAGTTTCATGCGCATCGCCCCGGGCAGCGGCTCCACTCCCTCGGTCTCCACCTCGGACAGTTGCTCGATCCAGGCGAGGATGTGGTTCAGCTCGCCCTGGAGGCGCGTAACCTCCTCGTCCTTCACGCGGATGCGGGCGAGCGCGGCAATGCGTCGGACGGTCTCGGCGTCGAGCGACACCTGGCTACTCCTTCGATGGAAGGCCGGGGTGTTACCATCGGCCCATGCTGGTTGCCAGTGTCGCGGCCCTGCGGGCCTCCCTGCCGAAGGGTGCGCGGCTGATCGGGCTCGATCCCGGGTCGAAGACGATCGGGGTCGCGCTGTCGGACGTGACGCTGACCATCGCCTCGCCCTACGGCGCGCTGAAGCGGGGCAAGCTGAAGGCCAACGCGGCCGAGATCGCGGCGATCGCGGCGAAGGAGGGCGCGGGCGGGGTGGTGGTGGGCCTGCCGCTGTCGATGGACGGCACGAGCGGACCGGCCGCGCAGGCCGCGCGCGACTGGGCGGCGGCACTCGCCTCAGCACTCGGCCTGCCGGTCGCGCTGTGGGACGAGCGGCTCTCCTCGGCGGCGGTGAACCGGATGCTGATCGGCGAGGCGGACCTGACGCGCGCCCGCCGCGCCGCGGTCGTGGACAAGGCGGCGGCGGCCTACATGCTGCAAGCCGCACTCGACGCGACCCGGCCGGGTTGACACGCCCTGCGTCATCCCCTGACGTGTCGTGAACACCATCGGGGAGACGGTGATGAAGCGAACCGCCGTCGCGCTGGCTCTCGCGCTCCTGGCCACGCCCGCCGCCGCGCAGGGCACACTGCGCATCGGGCTCTCGGCCGACCCCAACATGCTCGACCCGGCGCAGTCGGGCAGCGTGTTCGAGCGGGTGGTGTTCGCCGCGCTCTGCGACAAGCTGATCGATCTCGACCCGCAGCTTCGCTACATCCCGCAGCTCGCGACCGAGTGGCGCTGGGGCGATGACGCCAGGTCGCTGACCCTCCGCCTGCGCGACGGCGTGCTGTTCCACGACGGCACGCCGATGGACGCGGCGGCCGTGAAGGTGAACCTCGACCGCTACCGCGAGGCGCGCGAGAGCCGGCGCAAGACCGAGCTCGCCTCGGTCAGCGCGGTCGAGGTGGTCGATCCCCTCACCGTCCGGCTGGTGCTGTCGCAGCCCGACGCGCCGCTGCTCGCCGTGCTGGCCGACCGCGCGGGGATGATGATGTCGCCCCGCGCGATCGCGGCGCTGGGCGAGCGCATCCACACCAACCCGGTCTGCGCGGGGCCGTTCAGGTTCGTCCGGCGCGTCACCCAGGAGGTGGTCGAGCTCGAACGCTTCCCCGGCTACTGGGATGCCGGGCGCATCCATCTCGACCGGGTCGAGTACCGCCCGATCCCCGACGGCACGGTGCGGCTGCTCAACCTGCGCGCCGGCCAGCTCGACCTGATCGAGCGCGTCACCCCGTCCGACGTCGCCTCGGTCGAGCGCGACCGGTCGCTCAGGCTGATCGCCGGCACGGCCATGGCCTACCAGACCATGACCTTCAATCTCGGCGCGGGCGAGCGGGCGAAGCGGCCGCTGGGGTCCGATCCGCGCGTGCGGGCCGCGCTGGAGGCGGCGATCGACCGCAACGTCATCAACCAGGTGGCGCTGGAGGGGCGGTTCGTGCCGTCCAACCAGTTCGAGGCGCCGGACAGCACCTACTGGGTGGCGGAGCGGCCGGTGCCGCCGCGCGACGTGGCGAAGGCGCGCGCCTTGCTGCGCGAGGCCGGGCACGAGCGCGTCGCGTTCGAACTCGCGATCGCCAACGCGCCGGTGGAGCGCCAGGTGGCCGAGGTGATCCAGGCCATGGCGGCCGAGGCCGGGTTCGACATCAGCATCCTCGCCTCCGAGAGCGCCAGCATGGTCGCGGCCAACCGGCGCGGCGACTTCGACGCGGCGATCGTGATCTGGTCGGGCCGGCCGGACCCCGACGGCAACATCGCGATCTGGCTGCAATGCGACGGGTTCGTGAACTGGGGCAAGTACTGCAACCCGAAGCTCGATGAGCTGCTGGGCAAGGCGCGGGCGGTGACGGGGGTGGAGGAGCGGCAGGCGCTGTATCGGCAGGCGGCCGCGATCTGGATGGAGGATCGGCCGCATCTGGTGCTGTACCACCACCGCTGGCTGTGGGCTTCGCGGGCCAATGTCGAGGGGTTCCAGGCGCACCCGGACGGGATGATGCGGTTGCAGGACGTGCGGCTGCGGCGGTAGGCGGCTCTGGGGGGCGCCCTCGGGCCTCAGATTTAGGACTTTAAGCTTTAACGCTTTAAGACCTTAAGCCTTTAATCGTCCTCCCGAGGGTCCTGACAGTCTCCCGCCGCGGCCAGCGCCCGGTGACCTGCGCGGAGCGCGCTCGACGGGGCTTGGAAGGCGCTCGCCGGGCGCGGCATCACCAAGGCGGGGTGGCCGCGGGGCGCACGGAAGGCCACGGAAGGCTGGCGACAATCTTCCTATACCGACAAACCGCCTGGACACAAGGCCATCGCCACCTCGGCGCGGGCGAATCTGTCCGACCGCGACGCGAACAGGCATAGTTCCGTGCGAATCGCCGGCGGGATCGATGGTATCGACAGGAGCATTTGGCCAGCAACGACAGGCGCGCCGATCGGCCGCCGCCACCGGCCTGCCGCATCGCCACGTTCCGCTGGCCCGCGTCGCAGATGCGGCCAGCGTCGAGGCTGCCCGCGCGGTGGCCCGAGAAGCGGCAGTGGCGTGGTGGCATGCGAACGTGAAAGCCTGCGAAGCCGATCCGCTCGCGCCGCCACCCCTGCCGACGGAAACGACACTCGCCGCGCTGTCGCCCGAGGTGATACGGACCGCGCAAGATTTCGGCCGCGATGTGGCGCACCTGCCCATCCCAGAGGCCATTGCGGCCCTCGGCTACCTGTATGCGCAGGCTCTGCCTCAGGCCCATCGCGCTGAATACGGCGTCTACTACACGCCTCCGCCCCTCGTGGGCCGTCTCTTGGACAAGGCCGAGCGCGCCGGCCACGATTGGCGCACGGGCCGCGTGATCGACCCGTCCTGCGGGGGTGGCGCCTTCCTCGTCGAAGCCGCCACGCGGATGCTTGCCGCCATGAACGGCGTCGAGCCGTCCATCGCCATCGCCGCGCTCACATCCCGACTGCGCGGCTGGGATGTGGACCCCTTCGCCGCATGGCTTGCCAACCTGGCGGTCGAGGCGGTCGCCCTGCCTTTGGCGACGGCGTCCGGACGGCGCTTGGGGACGGTCGCGGAGCGGCGAGACGCCCTCCGCACCTTCGAGGACGGCGCCGGTTCGTTCGACCTCGTCATCGGCAATCCGCCCTTCGGCAAGGTGAAGGATTCGCCGCTCCTGCGCGCACGCTTCGCCCGCAGCCTGCACGGACACCCGAACCTCTACGGGCTCTTCACCGATCTCGCCGTGCATCTGGCGAAGCCGGATGGTGGCATCGTCGCCTATCTCACGCCGGCGAGCTTCCTTGCCGGGCACTACTTCAAGGCGCTGCGCCGTCTGCTGCGCGAGCACGCGCCGCCTGTGACGCTCGATCTCGTGGAGAGCCGGAAGGACGTGTTCGCGGACGTCCTGCAGGAAGTCGCCCTCTCCACGTTCCGGCGTGGTCGGCGGACGGATCAGGCCGAGTGCGCGATCGTCCGGGTCGAGCCTGCCGGCTTGCGCGTCGAGCCGACAGGCACGCTGATCCTGCCGCGCGATCCCGAGGCACCCTGGACCGTCCCGCGCAGCGTCGATGACGTCGCGTTCGTGGAGCGCATGCGCAGGATGCCGGCGCGTCTGGCGGATTGGGGCTACCGCGTCTCCACCGGCCCGCTGGTGTGGAACCGCCACAAGCCGCGGCTGCACCACACGCCAGGCAAGGGCCGCATCCCGGTGGTTTGGGCCGAGGCGGTCACGCAGGATGGCCGGTTCGTTCTGCGCGCGACCAAAAAGAACCACGCAGCGTGGTTCGAACCCACGGGTCCGCAGGACCCGAACATCGTGACGCGACCCTGCGTGCTGGTTCAGCGCACCACCGCGAAGGAACAGCATCGCCGGCTCATCGCTGCCGAGATGCCCGCGGACCTGCTCGTGCGATACGGATGCGTCACGGTAGAGAACCATCTCAACATGATCGTGCCCAGCACGGTCCGGCCGCCGGTCCCGATCCCGGCCCTCGCCGCTTTCCTTGCCACCGCCACCGCCGACCGCGTGCTCCGCTGCATCAACGCCTCCGTCGCAGTGAGCGCGTCGGAGCTGGAAGCGATGCCGCTGCCGGCCACGGCCGATCTGCTCACCGCACTCGCAGCACCCGATCCCGAGGCAGCCGTGGCACGGCTCTATGGTGTCAGCGGATGACCCTGCCGGCGCTGGTGCCGTGGCAGGAGATGCGCGCACGGCTGCTGGTCATCTTCCCCGAGGGCACGCCGGATCGGGGCTTCCTGATCCGGGATATGACCGCCCGGACCGTGTTCACCGCCCTCTACATCGGTGCCGTTGCAGGGTCGGGCGCCTGGCTTGCGCCGCGCCATGTGCTGCGCATGAGCGATGCGCAGGCGGCCCGTCAGGACGATGACTCCCGCCGTGCGTATCTCGACATCATGAGCAAGGCGAAGGCGCCGTCGCCGGCCGGTCGCTGGTACGCCGAGAACACGCGCGAACCGCTCCGCGACGAGGTGATCCGCCAGGGGCTCGTCCCGTTCAATGCGATGGTGGAACGCGAAGGGGTGCCGACGACATCGCCCGCGGGGCGCTATGCGCTCCGAGCCGAATTCGCCGCGCTGTTCCGTCCGGGGCTGACCGGCGCGCAGCTCGACGCCGAGGCCGCAGCCTGGCGCCGCGCCCATCTCTCCGCCGCGGCGCTGGCGCGCGCCGCCCTCGTGCGCGCAGGCGCAAGCACCGCGGGCGCCAACATCACCGTCCAAGGCCCCGGGGGTCCGTCCATCGTCCTGCCGCCGGGCCCGAGCCCGACCATCACCAAGGCGGTGATCGAAGTCTTCGCACCCGCCTTTCTCGGCAACCCGCGCGTGGCGTGGGTCAGCGATAGCGCCAACAAGCGTCCCTTCCGGGATGCCCCCCTGGAGACGGCGCTCGGCATTCCCCTGGATGCCGCCGACCTTCTGCCCGATGTCGTTCTTGTCGATCTCGATCCGCCGGGCAGGCATGGGGAGGTCCTGCTCGTTTTCGTGGAAGTCGTGGCCTCGGACGGCCCGGTGACGGACCAGCGTCGGAACGCGCTTCTCGACCTCATCGCGGCCAGCCCGCGCCGATATCGGCCCGAGCACGCCGCCGTCGTGACTGCCTACATGGACCGCGGCGGCGACCCCGCGCGGCGGACGATGTCACGACTCGCTTGGCGTTCGTTCGCGTGGTTCGTGTCCGAACCCGACGAGCTGGTGCAGCTCCACGACGGCAGCAGCGCCAACCGGAAGCTGGCGGCGCTCCTGTAGCGTCGGCCTCTCCACAGGTCGTGTCGCGGAAGTGCGGACCACCGTGACGTGCGTGTCCCCGAAACAACGGACTGATCCCGCATTCGGCCTTCGGCCGCACAGAACACAGCGGAAGGGCTCCGCCCTCCCGCACCCACCCGCCAGGAAACTGAGTTTCCTGGACCTTCCCCTACCCTCACCCGCTTGACGGCCACCCCCCAACGCGCGTTCCCTCCGCCCCCGCACAACCGGGAGACCCCAGGTGGCGGACCACGGATTCGGACGACAGGTCGGCAAACGACGCCACCTGCTGGGCATCGCCGGCCTCGACCCTGGCCAGATCCGCGCCGCCCTCGACCTCGCCGAAACCTACATCTCGCTCAACCGCCAGGGCGGCCCGCGCGACGTCATGCGCGGCCGAACCCTGATGAACATGTTCTTCGAAGCCTCCACCCGCACCCGCACCAGCTTCGAACTCGCCGGCAAACGCTTGGGCGCCGACGTCATCAACATGTCGCCCTCCGGCTCCTCGGTCTCCAAGGGCGAGACGCTCATCGACACGGCCATGACCCTGAACGCCATGCATGTCGATGTGCTGGTGGTGCGGCATGACCAGTCGGGTGCCGCCGCCCTGCTCGCCCAGAAGCTCGACGCCTCGGTGATCAACGCCGGCGACGGCACGCACGAACACCCCACCCAGGCGCTGCTCGACGCGCTCACCATCCGCCGCCACCGCGGCACGCTCGAGGACCTCACCGTCGCGATCTGCGGCGACGTGCTGCACTCCCGCGTCGCCCGCTCCAACATCCACCTGCTGACGACCATGGGCTGCACCGTGCGCATCTGCGCGCCCCCCACGCTGCTGCCCGCCGGCGCGGCGCAGCTCGGGGTCGAGGTGCACACCGACATGCGCAAAGCCCTCGCCGGCGCGGATGTCGTGATGATGCTCAGGCTCCAGAAGGAGCGCATGAGCCGCAGCTTCGTGCCGTCAAGCCGCGAATACTTCCGCTTCTACGGCCTCGACGCGGCGAAGCTTGCGCTGGCGAAGCCCGACGCGCTGGTGATGCACCCGGGGCCGATGAACCGCGGCGTGGAGATCGACAGCTCGGTTGCCGACGACCTCCAGCACAGCGTGATCCAGGAACAGGTGGAGATGGGGGTGGCCGTGCGCATGGCCGTGCTCGACCTGCTGACGCGCGACATGCGGCGCAACGCATGAGCCGGCTCTTCGTCAACGCCCGGCTGCTCGACCCCGCGAACGGTCTCGACGCGCCCGGCACGCTGCTGGTCGAGGCCGGGCGCATCGCCGCGCTCAACCCCGCCGCGCCGCCCGCCGACGCCGAGCGCATCGACTGCGCCGGCGCCTGCCTCTGCCCCGGGCTCGTGGACATGCGTGTCGGCCTGCGCGAGCCGGGCGAGGAGCACAAGGAGAGCCTGGCCACCCTGGCCGCCTGCGCAGCCGCCGGCGGGGTGACGACGCTCGCCGCCCTGCCCGACACCGACCCCCCGCTCGACGAACCCGCCCTCGTGGAGTTCGTCGCCCGTCGCGCCGCCTCGCTCGGCGTGACGGTCATCCCCTACGGCGCGGCCACCAAGCGCTGCGAAGGCCGCGAACTTGCGGAGCTCGGCCTGCTGCGCGAGGCCGGGGCCGCCGCCTTCACCGACGGCCGCCGCGCGATCGCCGAGGCGCGCACCATGCGCCTCGCCCTCTCCTACGCCGCCACCTTCGGCGCCTTCATCATCCAGCACCCGGAGGAGCCGTCGCTCGCGTCTGGCGGCGCGGTCACCGAGGGGTTCCAGGCGACCATGCTCGGCCTGCCCGGCATCCCGGCTGCGGCCGAGGCGATCATGGTGGCGCGCGACATCCGGCTTGCCGCGCTCACCGGCGGGCATGTGCACTTCGGCCATGTCAGCACGGCAGAGGCGCTGGCGCTGATCCGCGACGCCAAGGCCAAGGGCATCCGCGTCACCTGCGACACGGCGCCCCCGTATTTCGACCTGAACGAGACCGCGGTCGGCGAGTGGCGCACCTATGCCCGGCTCTCCCCACCCTTGCGCGCCGAGGCCGATCGGCTGGCGGTGCTGGCCGCCCTCGCCGACGGCACGATCGACGCCATCGCCTCCGACCACCAGCCGCAGGACACGGATGCCAAGCGCCTGCCCTTCGCCCAGGCCGAGCCCGGAGGCGTCGGGCTGGAGACCCTGCTCGCGGTGACCCTGAACGCGGTCCATGCCGGCCACCTTCCCCTGCTCGACGCGCTGGCCCTGCTGACGCATCGGCCCGCCCGGCTGCTCGGCGTCGAGGCCGGCCGGCTCGCGGAGGGCGCGCCGGCCGATCTCTGCCTGTTCGATCTCGACCGCGCCTGGCAGATCCGCGCCGACGATCTCTGCGGCAACAGCCGCAACACCCCGTTCGACGGGCGGCCCGTGCAGGGCAAGGTGCTCGGCACCTGGAAGGCCGGGCGCCGGGTGTTCGGATGACCCTGGCGCTCGCGGCGCTGCTCGGCCTCGCGCTCGGCTCGATCCCGTTCGGGCTGGTGCTGACCAGGGCCGCCGGGCTCGGCGACGTGCGCCGGATCGGCTCGGGCAATATCGGCGCGACCAACGTGCTGCGCACCGGCCGCAAGGACCTCGCCGCGCTGACGCTGCTGCTCGACGGCGGCAAGGGCGCGGTAGCGGTGCTGCTGGCGGGATGGTGGTTCGGGCCCCTCGCCGCCCCCGTTGCCGGCGTCGCTGCCGTCATCGGCCACATGTTCACGCCCTGGCTCGGCTTCGCCGGCGGCAAGGGCGTGGCGACCGGGCTCGGCGTGCTGATCGGTGCTGCGTGGCCGGTGGGGCTTGCCGCCTGCGCGACCTGGCTGCTGGTCGCCGCGCTCGCGCGCATCTCCTCGCTCTCGGCCCTGGTGGCCTTCGCCGCCGCGCCGCTCTACGCGCTCGCCTTCGCCGATCGCTGGATCATCGCCGCCGCGGTCGCGATCGCGGCGCTGGTGTACGTCCGCCACGCCGGCAACATCCGCCGCCTGCTCGCCGGCACCGAGCCGCGCATCGGCGAGCGCCGGTGAGCCCGGCCGAACGACGCGCGCGGCTGCGCCTCGCCCGCGCCGAAGGGATCGGCGCGATCACCGCGCGCATGCTGATCGCCCGCCACGGCTCGGCGCGCGACGCGATCGCCGCCCTGCCGCGGCTCGCGCGCGGACGCGCCGTCACCGTCCCCGACGAGGCGGCGGCCGAGGCCGAGGAAGCTGCCCTCGCCCGGCTCGGCGCGCGGCTGCTGGTGCTGGACGATCCCGACTACCCGCACGCGCTTGCCGCGATCGAGGACGCGCCGCTCGCGCTCGCCGTGCTCGGCGACCCGGCCCATCTCGGCCGCCGCTCCGTGGCGGTCGTCGGCGCGCGCAACGCCTCGGCGGGAGGCCGGGTGCTCGCCGAGCGGCTGGCGCGCGAACTCGCCGAGGCGGGCATCGTCGTGGTCTCGGGCCTCGCGCGCGGGATCGACGCGGCGGCGCATCAGGGCGCGCTCGCCTGCGGAGTCACGGTCGCGGCCGTCGCCACCGGACTCGACCGCCCCTACCCGCCCGAGCATGCCGCGCTCCAGGCCCGCATCGCCGCAACCGGCGCCGTGGTCGCCGAGGCGCCGCTCGGCACCGCCGCGCTCCCCAAGCTCTTCCCCCGCCGCAACCGAATCATCGCCGGGCTTGCGCTTGGCGTCGTGGTGGTCGAGGCCGCGCCCAAATCCGGCAGCCTGATCACCGCCCGGCTCGCGCTGGAGTCCGGCCGCGAGCTGTTCGCCGTGCCCGGCTCGCCGCTCGACCCGCGCGCGCGTGGCGCCAACGACCTGATCCGCCAGGGCGCCCACCTGGTCGAGAGCGCCGAGGACATCCTCGCCCATTTGCCGGAAGGCCCGCCGGCCGAGCCGTTCCGCCTCGCCCTCGCCCTGCCTGCCGAGGAGGACGAGGAGACCGAGCCTGAGCCTCACGCGGAGATGACCGACGCCGCAGAACCGCCCGGCGACGAGGTCGCCGCGGCGCTGGCGGCGCTCCGCACCCTGCTCTCCCCGTCACCCGTGACGGTTGACGAGCTGATCCGCCGCTGCCCATGTTCCGCGCCCGCCGTGTCGGCCGCCCTGCTCGAGCTCGATCTCGAGGGGCGGATCGAGCGGCTGCCGGGGAACCGGGTGGCGCTCGCCAGCCGGTAGCGGCCCGCCCCGGGCCAGTCGGGAATCCGGAATGGACGTCGTCGTCGTCGAATCGCCGGCCAAGGCCAAGACCATCAACGGCTATCTCGGTCGGGACTACACCGTGCTCGCCTCCTACGGGCATGTGCGCGACCTGCCGCCGAAGGACGGCTCGGTGCGGCCCGAGCAGGACTTCGCCATGGACTGGTCGCCCGATGACCGCGGCGAGAAACAGGTGCGCGCGATCGCGGCCGCGCTGAAGGGCGCCAAGACCCTCTACCTCGCCACCGACCCGGACCGCGAGGGCGAGGCGATCTCCTGGCACGTCAAGGAGATGCTGGAGGACAAGCGCGCGCTGAAGGGAGTCGCGGTCAAGCGCATCGTCTTCAACGAGATCACCCGGACGGCGGTGCGCAACGCCATCGCCCATCCGCGCGACCTCGACAGCCACCTGATCGACGCCTACCTCGCCCGCCGCGCGCTCGATTACCTGTTCGGCTTCACGCTCAGCCCCGTGCTCTGGCGCAAGCTGCCGGGCAGCCGCAGCGCCGGGAGGGTGCAGAGCGTGGCGCTGCGCCTGATCTGCGAGCGCGAGGCCGAGATCGAGGCGTTCCGGCCGCGCGAGTACTGGACCGTCGAGGGCGCGTTCACGACCGAGGCCGGCGCGCCCTTCGTGGCCAAGCTGACGGTGCTGGCGGGGAAGAAGCTCGGCCAGTTCGACATCCCCGACGAGGCGGCCGCCAAGGCGGCCAAGAAAGCCGCGGAATCAGCGCATTACCGGATCACGTCGGTCGAGCGGAAGCGGGTGCGGCGCAACCCGCCGCCGCCCTTCACCACCTCCACGCTGCAACAGGAGGCGTCCCGCAAGCTCGGCTTCGGCGCCACGCGCACCATGCGCACGGCCCAGCAACTTTACGAGGGGGTGGAGATCCGCGGCGAGACCGTTGGTCTCATTACCTATATGCGCACCGACGGCGTGCAGATGGCCGAGGAGGCGATCGCGTCGATCCGGAGGCACCTGGGCGGCTCCTACGGGCGGGACTACCTGCCGGCCGAGCCGCGCCGCTACGCCACACGCGCGAAGAACGCCCAGGAAGCCCATGAGGCGATCCGCCCGACCGACATCACGCTCCGCCCCGAGGACGTCGCGCACGCGCTCTCCGAGGATCAGCGCCGCCTCTATGAGCTGATCTGGAAGCGCGCCGCAGCCTCGCAGATGGCCTCGGCCGAGCTCGACCAGACCACGGTCGAGATCGAGTCCGAGGACAAGACGATCGCTTTCCGGGCAACGGGTTCGGTCCTTGTCTTCGACGGGTTCCTGAAACTCTACCGCGAGGATCGGGACGACCCGGCCGAGGACGAGGACGGCCGCATCCTCCCCGCCATGGCCGAAGGCGAGCGGCCGGCACTCACCGAGGCCCGCCCGGAGCAGCACTTCACCCAGCCCCCGCCGCGCTACTCCGAGGCGAGCCTGGTGAAGAAGCTGGAGGAACTGGGCATTGGCCGGCCCTCCACCTATGCCTCGATCCTCCAGGTGCTCCAGGACCGGGCCTATGTCCGGCTGGAGAACCGCCGCTTCATCCCCGAGGATCGCGGCCGCATCGTCACCGCCTTCCTCACCGGCTTCTTCGAGCACTACGTCGCCTACGACTTCACGGCGGGGCTGGAGGAGAAGCTCGACGACATCGCCGCCGGCAGCGCCGAGTGGCGCGCGGTGATGCGCGACTTCTGGCGCGAGTTCGTCGCCGCGGTCGAGGAGACCAAGGAGCTCAGGATCAGCGACGTGGTCGAGGCGCTGGACCGGGATCTCGGCCCGCATTTCTTTCCCGATCAAGGGGATGGCACCGATCCCAGGGCCTGTCCGCGCTGTGGCACCGGCCGGCTGGGGCTGCGCATCGGCGGCAACACCGGCGCCTTCATCGGCTGCTCGAACTACCCGGAGTGCCGCTACACGCGGAACCTCACCTCGGGTGCCGACGGCGAGGGCGAGGAGCGGCTGCTCGGCCACCACCCCGACACCGGCGAGCCGGTCACGCTGCGCCAGGGTCCCTACGGCCTCTATGTGCAGCTCGGCGAGGCGCCGCCGGCGGACCCGGATGCGCCCAAGCCGAAGCGCGGCAAGGGCAAGGCCAAGGAGCCGGCCGCGCCCAAGCCCAAGCGCGCCTCGCTGCCGAAGGGGATCGACCCGGCCTCGGTTACCCTGGAGCAGGCGCTCGGCTGGCTCTCCCTGCCGCGCCTGGTCGGCATCCACCCGGAGCGGCAGGAGCCGATCTACGCCGGGCTCGGCCAGTTCGGACCCTACGTGAAGATGGGGCCGATCTACGCGAGCCTGGACAAGGACGACGACGTGCTCGCGGTCGGCCTGAACCGCGCCGTGGTGCTGCTGGCGAAGAAGCTCGACTCCGTGCGCGCGCTCGGCGAGCACCCCAAGGGCGGCGAGGTGAAGGTGCGCAAGGGCCGGTTCGGCCCCTATGTCCAGCACGGCACCACCGTCGCGAACCTGCCCAAGGGCGTGATGATGGAGGAGATCGGCCTCGACGAGGCGGTGCGTCTGCTCGCCGAGAAGGGCAAGGCGCTCTCCGGCCGGCGCGGCGGGGCGCGGCGGACGGCGGCGAAGGCGCCGAAGCGCGCCCGCGGCTGAGGACGTTGCTGCCGACGGGTACCCGCAGGCGTGTCCAGGCGGCCGGACCATGGTGGCCCGCCCGGAAGGGGCGTTCCGCCGCGCCAGCCACGCCCGCCGCGCGTCAAGGAATGGTTGGCGATTTCATGTGACCCTGCCGCCCCATTGAACAGGCCGGTTGCAGGAGAAGCGCCTTGCGGGACGTCCAACGACCCAACCACATCAGCCTCGGCGTGCTGCTCAGTCGCATGAAGGAGGGGCGATACGTCGTCCCGGATTTCCAGCGGGAGTTCGAATGGGAGCCTTGGGACATCCGCGAGCTGATGCGCTCGATCTTCCTCGATTACTACATCGGCAGCCTGCTGCTGTGGCGCTCGACGCGGGAGCACCTCACGGATCTGAGCTGCGAGCCGCTGTACGGGTTCTCGGGCGACGGCCAACCGGAATACATCGTGCTCGACGGGCAGCAGCGTCTGACCGCGATGTACTACGCCTTCGTCGCTCCCAGGACTCCGCTGCCGCGCCGCCGGCGGTGCGCGTTCTACTACATGCAGGTCGACCGCTTCATGGCCGAGGAATACGACGAAGCGTTCCACTACGACTGGTTCGTGGGCGAGCGACCCCCGATCACGCAGGATCGGTCGTTGCAGTACCAGCGCCACATCTTCCCGTTCGCCGTGATCGGCTCGGGCGGATGGGAGCTGGGGAACTGGGTGCAGGGCTACGAGCAGTACTGGATCGATGAGGCGAGCCGGATCGCAGCCTCGGGCGGGGACCCGGCCGAGGCGCATCGGCACGTCGCCAATGCCCGCGCGTTCGGCGAACACCTGCGCGCGATCGTCGAGCAGTTCCAGATCTCCTACGTGGAGCTCGACCGCAGCATCGGCATCGACAAGATCTGCGACATCTTCACCCAGATCAACAGCCGCGGTGTCCGGCTCGACATCTTCGATCTGATGAACGCGCTGCTGAAGCCGAAGGGGCTGCAACTGAAGAAGCTGTGGCGCGAGGCGGGCAGCCGCCTGAGCTTCGTCGATACGACGAAGATGAGCGTCTACATCCTCCAGGTCATGTCGATCCTGCGGCAGACCTATTGCTCGCCCAAGTATCTGTATTACCTGCTTCCGGGCGCGCCGCGCTCGGTCAGGGAGGCCGACGGGAAGCTCCGCAAGGAGACGCTGATCCCGGATGTCGACGACTTCGAGGCGCGCTGGCACGTGGCCGTCGCCGCGATCGAGCGCGCGATCCGCGCACTGCGGGATCCGCGCGATTTCGGCGTCACCTCCTCGTCCTATCTGCCCTATGTCTCGATCCTCTCGGTATTCGCGGCCCTGCTGCGGCAGGTCGACGAGCTGGACCCGGAACAGCGGCTGGAGGGGCGGCGCCGCTTCCGGCTCTGGTACTGGGCGAGCGTGTTCACGAACCGCTATTCCGGCGCGGTGGAATCGACCAGTGCCAGGGATTTCCAGGATGTGCGCGCCTGGATCCGCGACGAGGCCACCGAGCCCGCGTCCGTGGCCGAGTTCAAGCAGCGGTTTCGCGCCCTTGACCTGCGCGGCGAGGTCAAGCGCGGCACCTCGATCTACAACGCCATGTTCAATCTGCTGGTGATCCAGGGGGCGCGCGACTGGATCAGCGGCGAGCCGCCCCAGGCGACCGACCTCGACGACCATCATATCGTGCCGAGCTCCTGGGGCCTCCAGCACGCGCTCGGCCCGCTGGCGAACAGCATCCTGAACCGCACCCCGCTGACCGCGGCCACGAACCGCGAGGTCGTGCGGGACCGTCTGCCCAACGTCTACCTGCCCGAGCTGATCCGACGCTCCGGGCGCCAGGAGATCGAGCGGCTGATGGCGACCCATTTCATCAGCCCCGCCGCCCTGGACATCCTGCTGCGCACCCCGTTCACCCCGGCCGATTTCGAGGCGTTCCTCACGGAACGCGGGCAGACGATGCTGACCGCCATCGAGGACCTGCTGATCCAGCAGCGTCTCGACCTGCCGGTCGCGTTGCGCGAACTGGACCAGCGGATCGAACGCGTGGAACTGGACCTGCGGGCGGCGATCGATCGCGCGGCCGGCGGCGATCCCGGCCTTCTGCCGCCGCACGTGCTGCCGAAGATCGAGGACCGTCTCCAGCGTGACCTCCGGAAGACTCCGGCCTTGGACGATGATCCGCCGACCACCCTCCGGCGCCGGCTGGAATACGCGGATCTGCGCGAGTTGCAGGACTGCGTCTGCAACAAGGGCCTGTGGGGCGAATTCGAAGCCCGGTTCGGCACGAAGGAAGGTGTTGCGTTGAAGTTCAATCAGTTGGCGGATTTGCGCAACGGCATCAGGCACAGCCGGGCGATCAGCGAGATCGTGCGCAAGGAAGGCGAGGCCGCGGTGCTGTGGTTCGAGCAGGCGCTCGCGAAGGCGCCCCGGACAGACCCCCGGCAGGCGGCGGCCCAGAGCCGGTTCCGACCCGTCGGAAACGGCTCGGGGGCCTTCTTGCGCGCAACTTCACCCGACCCCGTGCGTGCGTCTGATCGGGATCTGCGCTAGGACTTCGGCCCGGGCCGCTGTGCCTGCGATCGCGGCGGACAGTGGCTCCTGCCGTCACGAGAGGCCGTGCCGATCCTGCGATCCACGTGCAGGGCGGCGTGCGGGTTCTGCCGAACCGCCGGCGGGTCATGGTGGAGGTATTGATGCCACTGATGCTGAAGCCACCCACCCAGTGCGCGCTCTGGACCGACCCGGAAGCGACGCTGGCCAACCCCCTGAAACAGCACTTCGCGCTGCACGCCACCTTCGTCGAGGAGAGCCACTGGTGGCGCTACCTCCTGGAATGCCGCGAGTGCGGGCAGCGCTATGTCTACGAGTTCCACGAGGAGGTGGACTGGGCGGACGGTGACGATCCGCAATACGTCACCCTGGTCCCGGTCGAGACCCAGGCCGAGATCGACGCCGTCTCTGCCGCGCCGCAGGGCTGCCTTGGCGGGTTCATCCCGCGGCTCTGCAAGGACTGGCCGAAGGGAGCGGCCCGCCATCTGGTGCGTTGGGTGACCTGAGCGGGGTGCCAGCGGGGCGCGCCGCAGAGGCAGCGCCAAGCGATCACAACAGCGCAACGAACGCTTTCGTGGTGCAGTGCCGCATCCTACCATGGTGGCTCTCGGGGACGAGTCGGCATGGGCAGATTGCGGAGCCTGGGTCTCGGCCTGCTCGCCGCGCTTGCGCTGCTCGGCCGGGCGGAGGCTGCTGCGGTGGAGCCGCGTCCGCTGCTCGGCCCGGTGCTGCGGGCCGGGCTCGGCGCGCTGTACGAGCGGCATGTCGAGCCGGTCGATCTCGCCGCGCTCACGCTGGCCGGACTGCGCGGCCTCTCGCTCGCCGACCGCCGGATCGTTCCGGCGTTCGCAGGCGGCATGGTGGAGCTGCGCGCCGACGGCAGGACGCTCGATCGCATCCCCGCCCCGCCGCGCGACGCCCCCGCCTCCTGGGCCGAGGCGGCCGCGCGGCTGATCGCCGCCGGCTCGGCCGCCTCGCCCGCGCTCGCGCGCAAGTCGCAGGAGGCGATGTTGCGCGCCTTCTTCGACGAGGCGGTCGCGACCCTCGACCCCTATACCCGCTACGTCCCGGCCGAGGAGGCGCGGCTCGGGCGAACCCGCCGACTCGGCGAGGCCGGACTCGGGCTGGTGCTGGAGCCCGATCCGGGCGGCGCGGTGATCGCGCGCGTGATCGACGACGCGCCGGCCTGGGCGGCCGGCCTGATGGAAGGCGAGCGCGTGCTGGCGATCGATGGCCGCCCCACGGCGCGGCTCTCCGCCGAGCAGCTCGCGCGCATGCTGGAAGGCGAGGAGAGCGCCCCGGTCAGCCTCACCATCCGGCGCGACGGCGGGCGGACCGAGACGATCGTGCTCGCCCGCGCCATGGTGGCGCCGGAGACCGTGACGCTCTCCTGGCAGGCGGGTGTGCCGATCCTGCGCGTCTCCGCCTTCAACCGCCTGACCGACCGCCGCCTCGCGCGCGCGGTGATCGCGGTCGCGCATCGCGACCCCGCCCCGCCCGGACTGGTGCTCGACCTGCGCGGCAACCGCGGCGGGCTGCTGCGCCAGGCGATCACGACCGCCGACCTGTTCCTCACGGGGGGCGTGATCGCGGTGGCCGAGGGCCGCCACCCCGACGCCTCGCGCACGCATCGCGCCGATGGTGCCGACATCGCCGGCGGGCTGCGCCTCGCCGTACTGGTGGACGGCGGCTCGGCCTCCTCGGCCGAGGTGCTGGCCGCCGCCTTGCAGGACAACGGCCGCGCGGTGGTGATCGGCTCGGTCACCACCGGCAAGGGGCTGATCCAGACGGTCGTGCCGCTGCCCGACGAGAGCGAACTGCATGTCACCTGGTCGAACCTGATCGCGCCGGGCGGCTATGCGCTTCAGGGCCTCGGCGTGCTGCCCGCCGTGTGCACCAGCCTCGGCGCCGGACCCGCGCGCGCGGCGCTGGCGCGCATCGCCGCGGGTCAGGTCTCCGAGGCCGCCTCGCTCTGGCGCGCGACCGGCGGACGGGTGCTGCCGGCGGCCGAGGCGGCGCGGCTGCGCGAGGCCTGCCCGGCGGCGGAGGGCGGCGCGCTTGACATCACCGCCGCCCTGTGGCTTCTCCGCGGGCCCGATGAAAGCGCGCGCCGGCCCGCGCCGGCGGAGGTTGTCCGCTAGCTGCGCCGCAGGCCGGGCGAGGAGAGACCGTCATGGCGAAAGCCAACACCGTGCTGATCAAGCTCGTGAGCTCGGCCGACACGGGCTATTTCTATGTCACCAAGAAGAACGCACGCACCGCGACCGGCAAGCTCGAGTTCAAGAAGTACGACCCGGTCGCGCGCAAGCACGTCGTCTTCAAGGAAGCGAAGATCAAGTAGTCCGGCCGCGGGGTCAGCCCGCCGGGACCACCTCGCCGTCCACCTCCAGCGCGACCACGCGGTTGCGCCCCTGGCGCTTGGCCTCGTACAGCGCCTGATCGGCCCGCTTCAGCAGGCCTTCGGCCAGCGCCTCGTCCGTGCCGCACGCATCCGCCGTCAGCGCCGAGACACCGATGCTGATGGTCAGCGGATGCCGATCCGCCGCCGCCGGCTGGTAGGCGAGGGTCGCCACCTCGCGGCGCAGCCGCTCGGCCGCTGCCACCGCGTCCGCCAAGGTCGCGCCCGGCATCACCACCGCGAACTCCTCGCCGCCATAGCGCGAGACCGTGTCGAACAGCCGCACATGGGCGCGGATGCAGCCGGCGACCGCGCGCAGCGCCGCATCGCCGGCCGGGTGCCCGTAGAGGTCGTTGATCGCCTTGAAGTGGTCGAGATCGAGCATCATCGCCGCGAGCGACCCGCCGGAGGCGCGCACGGAAGCGACCAGCGAGCGCAGATGGCCGCGCAGGTAGCGCTGGTTGTGCAGGCCGGTGAGCGGATCGGTCAGCGCGAGCGAGATCGAGTAGGCGAGATCGGCGCGCAGCCGGTCCTGGTAGAGCTTGCGGCGGATCTGGTTGCGCGCGCGCGCGCGCAGCTCGTTCGGATCGATCGGGCGGAGGATATAGTCGTTCGCGCCGAGATCGAGCCCGCGGTGCAGCTGCCGGCGCAGATCCGCCTCCGCCACCATCAGCACCGGGGTCTCGCGGGTCGCCCCGTCGGCGCGCAACCGCGAGGTCAGCCGCAGCGGGTCCTCGCCGGCGAGCTGGAGATCGAGCACGACGAGGTCGTACGGGGCCGCGGCGAGACGCTCGACCGCCTCGGCCGGAGAGGCGGCACGGTCGCAGCGGATGCCCTCGGCGTCGAGCGCCTCCAGGATGCGCTCGGCGTCCAGATCGGTGTCGTCCACCAGCAGCGCGCGGCAGCCGCGCACGCTCGGCAGGGTCTGGCTCTCGGGCTGCACGCCGAGCTGATGCGTGGTCTCGGAGCGCAGCCGCCACTCGTCCAGCAGGCGCTTCAGCCGCACCAGCGCGCGCACGCGCGCGAACAGCGTCTCGTCGTCCACCGGTTTGGTGAGGAAATCATCCGCCCCCGCTTCCAGGCCGCGGACACGCTCGGCGGTCTCGCCGAGCGCGGTGACCATCACCACCGGCACGTGCTCGGTGGCCGGGTCGGCCTTCAGGCGGCGGCAGACCTCGAACCCGTCCATCCCCGGCATCATCACGTCGAGCAGGATCAGATCGGGCAGCCAGTCGCGCGCGATCGCGAGCGCGGCCACGCCGTCCTGCGCGGTCTGCACCTCGTAGTATTCGGCGCTGAGCTTGGCCTCCAGCAGCCTGAGATTGGGGATCACGTCGTCAACGACGAGGATGCGTGCGCTCATGGATCCTGGCTGGGGTGAGACGGCACGAACATGACACGAACGCGCGCCGGTTGCACCCCGCAAATCTTCGGCCCGGCGCGGTCGCAATCATCATCGAACTGAGATAGAACTGCCTTCAAGCGCGTGTTTCACACCGCGGCCCGTCCGGTTCGTCCCTCCTCAGCCGAGTCCCAGACATGCCGCCAGCCCGTGTTCATGACGCCGAGATCTCCGACCATGCCGCGCCTTCGGCGGCCGGGCGGACCTGGGTCTTCTTCCGCCGCTGGCTCGCCAACCCGCTGGAAATGGGCTCAATCGTGCCCTCCTCGCCCGCGCTGGGCCGGCGCGTGGCCGCCGCGGTGCGTGCGGGGCCAGCCGGGGCGGTGATCGAACTCGGCGCCGGAACCGGCGCGATCACCCGCGCGATGCTGGAGGGCGGGATCGCACCCGCGCGCTTGACTGTGATCGAGATCGTGCCGGAGATGGCATCAATTCTGCGCGCGACATACCCCGGCGTGACGGTGCTCTGCGGCGATGCCTGGCAGTTGCCGGCGCTGCTCGGCGCCGAGACGCGCGGCCGCATCGGCACCGTGGTGTGCGGCATCCCGCTCGTGCTGCTGCCGCGCGCACGCCAGCGCGCGCTGGTCGAGGCGATCGAGGCGGTCGCGCCCGGGCGCGGCTTCCTGCACTACACCTACTGCATCACCTCGCCGCTGCCGGCGCGCCGGCTCGGGCTGAGCGGTGCGCGCATCGCCTGGACGCCGGCGAACTTCCCGCCCGCCTCGGTCTGGCGCTACGCGCCACTGGCGTGACGACGGCCTGCGCCGGAGCGCCATTCCGTTTCGTTCTCGTTTCCGTTCAGGGCGGCCGCGGCAGCGCGTAGGTATAGATGCGGTCCCCCGGCGGCGCGTTGTCCGAGGTCGAGAAATGCAGCCACGCGCCCCAATGGCTGTAGAGCCCGCGGCCGCGTGTCCGGATCGCCTCGTGCGCGGCATGCGGCGGACCCAGCGGCCGGCCGTCCTCGAACAGCAGCAGCGGCGACAGCCGCCCCTCGCTCGTGTCGGCCAGCCGCTCGAGCTCCGGCAGGTGGGCGTGCCATTCGTGCCCGACGCCGGGTCTCGGCGGCGGCAGAGGGCGCATCACGCGATCCTCCGCCACGACCACGCCGTCGGCCAGTTCGAAAGGCGGCGCATAGGCGAGGCCGGCTTCCGTCGGCGTCGATGACGGATCGCCGTAGATCTTGCAGTAGAGGCTCTGCTGCGGCACCGCGTCCCAGCGCGCGCCGGGGGCCTTGCGGAAGACCGTCAGACCGAGCCAGAGGCCGGTGATCGCCCCGGCGGGCAGCGCGTCCCACATTCCGGGCACGTAAGGGTGGACGGTCACGCGGCCGCCGCCCTGCAGCTTCAGCAGGAAGGCGCCGAGCGGCACCCAGCCATTGGCATGGTAGTAGTCCACGAAGAAGGTCGGGCTGAACTGGTAGAACCCGTGCTCGACCCAGCCGTTCACCGGCGAGGCGTGCACGACCACGCCGTCCGTGCGCAACAGGCCGAAGATGTTCCTCAGCGCCGCGCGCGTATCGAACACGTGCTCCAGCGTCCCGCCGTCATAGACGAGGCTGTAGCGCTCGCGCAGGCCGGGCGGCAGCTCGGTGGCGTTGAGATCGAAGAGATGCGTGCACCCCTCGAAATCGGACACGTCGATGCTCTCGACCGGGCCGAGACCCATCGCCACGAACGGATCGGGCGCGCCGCGCAGGGTCTGCACGCCGAGCGTGACGACCGGGCCCGGCGGCGGCGGATGCGCCCCCGCCGCGGCCTGCAGCAGATACGCGAGGTTGGGATCGATCCCCATGCGCGCAGTGTTGCGCCGGCGCTTTCGCTGTCGCAAGGCGCCTGCGCCCATGCATACGGCGCCGGGCCGCGCCATCGAAGTTGACCTGCATCAAGGTCGTTACGCGGCACGCTGGCTAGCGTTTGCCGTACCGCGCGGGCGCCGGACGACCCGGTCGTCGCGCCGGCGCGGGCTCCGGAACATCATGCGAGAGGAGTGCACTCATGGCCATGCTGCCATCGCTGTTCGGCACGGGCGGTATCGACCGGATGCTCGAAGACATGCGGCGGATGCAGGAGCGTATCGAGCAGGCTTTCGGAACCATGGCGCCGCTGCCGGTGATGCGCGCCGACTGGCGCCCGGCGATCGACGTGAAGGAGACCGAGACCGGCCTGACCGTGACGGCCGAACTGCCCGGCATGTCGGAGCAGGACGTCGAACTGTCGGTCGATGACGACGTGCTCACCATCAAGGGCGAGAAGAAGAGCGAGAGCGCCAAGGACGAGAAGGGCTGGCACGTGCAGGAGCGCAGCTACGGCGCCTTCGTGCGCAGCCTGCAGCTGCCCTTCGCGCCGAAGCCCGACGAGGTGAAGGCCGAGTTCGCCAGGGGCGTGCTGACGGTGACGCTGCCCAAGCCGCCCGAGGCCGCCAAGCCCGCGAGCCGGATCGAGATCAAGCCGGCCGGCTGAGACGGCCCCCCTCCGCCCCACGCCGCGCCTGCCGCGCGTGGGGCGGCGAGCATGGGTTGCCCGGGTGCATTGCCGGGACCCGTCCACCTCGTCTACGTCTTGTCGCTGGGCCGCGCGGCGGGAACGCATGGCCGCGCCGACGGGGAGACGGTCATGGACGAGGGGCAGCCGCCGGCGCCGCCCGCCCGCTGCGCGGATTGCGGGATCCGGCGGCTCGCGATGTTCCGTCCGTTCGGTCCGCAGCAGCTCGCCGAGGTGCAGCGTCTGCGCAGCGCGATCCGCCGCGCACCTCCCGGCACCGAACTGATGCGCCACAGCGCCCACGACGCGCCGCTGATGACCATCTATGCCGGCTGGGCGTTCAGCCACACCACCTCCGACGACGGCGCGCGCCAGATCCTCGACTTCCACCTGCCGGGCGACCTGGTCGGCGCCGAGCATCTCGCGGTGAAGGGGACGGACACTCTCGTCGAAGCGCTGACGGCGGTCTCCGCCTGCGTGTTTCCGCGCCGCAAGGTGCTCGCGGAGATGGAGCACAATCCGGCGCTCTCGGCCTCGATCGCCTGGCTGCTCGCGCGCGACGAGGCGATGCTGCACGAGCGGCTGTTCTCGCTCGGCCGACGCAGCGCCGAGGAACGGCTCGCCCATCTCGCGCTCGAACTCGCCGCGCGCATCCGTCTGCGCCGGCGGGTCGATGTCGGCGGGCCGCTGCCCTTTCCGCCGACGCACCGGCATCTGGCCGACGCGCTCGGACTGTCGGCCGAGGCGGTGAGCCGCGCCGCGACCCGGCTGCGCGCGCACGGGCTCGAGCAGATCGCGCGCGGCGTGCTGATCATCCGCGACCCCGACCGGCTGGCGGCGCTCTGCGGCTGGCGCGACGAGTACCTGGTGCCGCGCGAGATGCTGTAGCTGCGCTCGGGCCGGCGCTGCGGCACGGCGCTTGCGTTCCGACGCGCACCGCAGGCGGAGGGGGGGCACATGCTGCGAAGCCACGGCCGCTACGACTACTCGGGCATCACCGAACGGGCGGACTATGCGTGGCCGCAGGGCAGGCGGCTTGCCGTCTATCTGGGCATCAACCTGGAGCATTTCGCCTTCGGCGAGGGCCTCGGCGCCGAGCTCGCCCCCGGCGGGCCGCCGCCCGACGTGCTGAACTTCGCCTGGCGCGACTACGGGAACCGCGTTGGCGCGTGGCGCCTGCTGGAGCTGCTCGACGAGCTGCGCCTGCCCGCCTCGATGCTGGTGAACAGCGCGATGTATGCCTACGCGCCGGGCCTGATGGCCGCGATCCAGGCCCGCGGCGACGAGATCGTCGGCCATGGGCGCACCAACAGCGAGCGCCAGTCGGTGCTCGACGAGCCGGCCGAGCGTGCGCTGATCGCCGAGGCGACGGAGACGATCACGCGCCACGCGGGGCGCGCGCCGCGCGGCTGGCTCAGCCCCTGGATCGCCGAGAGCGCCGTCACGCCCGATCTGCTGAAGGAAGCCGGCTACGCCTACACGCTGAACTGGTGCATGGACGACCAGCCGGTGTGGATGCGCACGCGCGCCGGTCCCCTCCTCTCGATCCCCTATCCGCAGGAGGCGAACGACATCCCCTCGATCGTCGCGCGCAAGGACGGGGCGGCGCAGTTCGCCGACATCCTGATCGACACCTTCGACGAGATGCTAGCGCAGTCCGCGCGCCAGCCGCTGGTGATGGGGATCGCGCTGCACCCCTACATCGTCGGCCAGCCGCACCGGCTGAGGCAGCTTCGCCGCGCGTTGCGCCACATCGTCCGCGAGCGCGAACGGATCTGGCTCACCACGGCCGGCGCGATCCACGACCATGTGGCAGCACTGCCCGCCGGCATCGTGCCGGGCGATCCGCGCTGATCGGGCGGCCCCCCGGGGCCTGCGGTGGCCGAAGCCTCAGGCGCCTTCGGCTCGGAGCCCGTGGCGGCGCAGCGCCGCGCGCACAGGCAGCCCTTCCTCCGGCGGCGCCACGGCGGCGGGCGCCGACGCGACGACGACGAACACCGCATCGAGGGCGAAATAGGAAACCCCATGCCGCGCCGCGAAGGTCAGCGTGTTACGGCCGGACGCGCTGCCGGTCGCGACGAACCGGTACCCGGTGAAGTCGAAGGCCGCCTCGTTCCGACACCTTAACAGTTCGGTGCCGTTCAGCGACGCGCTGAAGAAGTTGGCCGCCGTGGCCAGGTTCCTCAGCCAGAAGCCGATCGCCAGCACCGCGTCCGGAGGCGCGTCAAAACCCTGTTCCAGCATGCCCAGGTCGCTCGGCCCCAGCAGGGCGCCGTATCCGCCGCTGTGAACGACGGGGCTGGCCGCATTGACGAAGGTGAACCCCGTGTCGCCCGACTGGGTCCAGCCGGTGAAGTCCCCGGTCTCGAACCCGGGGTTGATGATCAGGTTGGTGCGCGACTCGGCCAGGGCAGGGCTGACATCTGCCAGTGGCAGCGGGAGCAGGCGGGTCATGCGGTCCTCCGTCGATCGTCCCGGCACCGGCGCGACACTCCGGTCCAGGCAGCCACCATCCGGCGTGCGGCATTGCGCGCCCCGCGGGCCGTGCCGGGCAAGGAACTTTCACGGAATTCCAGCGACCCGCCTGGAAATTCCGGAGATTCCAGTGCACTCTCCCCGACCGTTCTGCTGGTGACTTACGGGCCTGCCGATGGCGTACGAGCTTGCCGCCAAACTGCGCATGACCGCGCTGGTGCTTGGCTGCGCATCCCGCAAAGATCTGTGCGCCCGCTTCCGCAAGGTGAACCCCGACACCCAGTTCGACCTGGAACGCGCCAACAAGTGGATGCAGGGCCGGGCGCTGCCCCGCAACCCGCAGATCTATGCCGATTGGGCGCGGGTTCTGGGGACGGAGCGCGGGGCCGACTGGCTGGCCCGCTGCCCGGTAGAGGCGTTCGCGGCCGAGCTCGTCTCCCTGTTCAACGCCGACCCCGCCGCGCTGCGCCGACTGGCCGATGCGCCCGCCGCCGAGGCCGGACCGGCCGCCGGCTTCGCCCTGTACGGACACTATGCCTGCTATTCCTGGGCCTGGTCGCCCTATTACCGGGGACACGTGATCCGCGGCGCGCTGGAAATCCGGCGCGGCGCGCGCGGGCATGACGAGGCGCTGTACCGGGAACGGCTGCTCGGCCGCGCGGTCGGCTTCAGCGGCGAACCGCTGGTCACCGGCAACACGCTGCACATCGCGCTGCGCGGACCCGACGAGGTGTCGCCGCTGTTCCTCTCCCTGCTGATGGCAGGCGCGCCGGGCAGCGTCCTGTGCGGCATCCTGTCCGGCGCGACCGCCGTCGGGCCGCAGCCGCTGCCGTCCGCGACACGGTTCGTCGCGGCCCGGGTGGCCGAGGATCCGTCCGGCTCGAACCGCTACCTGCTGCCGGCGGAGGGCGCGTTGGGCGCCGACCTGGCGGCGCTGCTGGGCGAGCATGGAGGTGCCGCGGAACTGGACCGGCGGCTCTGCGCGGTGCTGTGCGCGGGGACCGATCGCGAGGGCGCCGACCAGGTGGCGTTCGATGCGCAGATGGGCCTGGCGGCGCTGCTCGACCCGCTCTGGCTGGAGGCCGAACGCGCCCCGCCGATCCTCGACGAAGCCGTGGAGGAATAGCGCGCTCGCGCCGCGTGCCGGGCCATTTGCACCGCGGTTGAGGCAGCCGGGGCGCGCGGCCAGAGCAGATCGCACACGGCTCGACTCGGCCGTGTGCGTGAAGATGCTCGCAGGGAATGACCAGAGCCGTTTCCACTCATGTGGAAACGGCTCTAGGGTGCCCGCGCATGCTCGCCCGCCTCGCCAGCTTCGCCTTCCAGGGCATCGAGACCGTTCCGGTGGAGATCCAGGTGCAGGTGGCACCCGGGCTGCCGGCCTTCGCGGTCGTCGGACTGCCGGACAAGGCGGTGGGCGAGAGCCGCGAGCGCGTCCGCGCGGCGATGACCTCGATCGGCCTCTCGCTGCCGCCCAAGCGCATCCTGGTGAATCTCGCCCCGGCCGATCTCCAGAAGGAGGGGAGCCATTTCGACCTGCCGATCGCGCTCGCGCTGCTCGCCGCCATGGGCATCGTGCCGATCGAGGACATCGCCGAACACGCGGCGTTGGGGGAACTCGGTCTGGACGGGCGGCTCGCCCCAGTGGCCGGCGTGCTGCCGGCGGCGATCGGTGCCGCGTCGCGCGGCCTTGGCCTGATCTGCCCGGCGAGCCAGGGCGCCGAGGCCGCCTGGGCCGGCGATGCGCGCGTGCTGCCGGCCGAGTCGCTCCTGCACCTGATCAACCATTTCCGCGGCGACCAGATCATCGGCCCGCCCGACCCCCCTGCCCTGCCGCCCGCGCCGCCCGGGCTCGACCTGCTCGACGTGAAGGGCCAGGAGACCGCGAAGCGCGCGCTCGAGGTGGCGGCCGCGGGGGGGCACAACCTGATCCTGATCGGCCCGCCCGGTGCCGGGAAGTCGATGCTGGCCGCGCGCCTGCCCGGCCTCTTGCCCGACCTCGCGCCGGCGGAGGCGCTGGAGGTCAGCATGATCCATTCCGTCGCCGGCATGCTGCGCGACGGGCGGCTGGTCACGCGCCCTCCCTTCCGCGACCCGCACCATTCGGCGAGCCAGGCCGCGCTGACCGGCGGCGGGCATCGCGCGCGGCCGGGCGAGATCAGCCTCGCCCATCGCGGCGTGCTGTTCCTCGACGAGCTGCCCGAGTTCCCGCGCCAGACGCTCGAGGCGCTGCGCCAGCCGCTGGAGACGGGGCGGACCACGGTGGCGCGCGCCTCGGCGCATGTGACGTATCCGGCACGGTTCCAGCTCGTCGCGGCGATGAACCCGTGCCGCTGCGGCCATCTCGGCGACCCGGCGCGCGAATGCGCCAAGGCCCCGCGCTGCGGCGAGGAGTACCAGGGGCGGCTGTCCGGTCCCTTGCTGGACCGCATCGACCTGTTCGTCGAGGTGCAGCCGATCGCGCCCGCGGAACTCACGCGCGTGCGGCCGGGCGAGGCCTCGGCTGCGGTGGCGGCGCGCGTGGCGGAGGCGCGGACACGGCAGCGGGCGCGCTACGGCGCCGACGGCCCCGCGAGCAACGCCGAAGCGGACGGCGAGGTGCTGCGCACGACGCTGAACGCCGAAGCCGAGGCGCTCGCCCTCGCCGAGCAGGCCGCCGTGCGGCTCCGGCTCTCGACGCGCGGCTTCGCACGCACGCTGCGCGTGGCGCGGACGCTGGCGGATCTCGCGGGCAGCGAGACCGTGAAGCGGCTGCACGTCGCCGAGGCGCTGACGTGGCGGGCGCGCGGCGTGCGCGAGGTGGCGTAGCGGCCGCTCAGGACGCCTTCCGGGCCAGCAGACGATCCAGCGGCCGCCACGCGCCAACGGTCGGCATCCGCAGGATGACGCGCTCGGCGGGTGTCAATGCCTGCCAGGGTCGGCGCAGCGCCGCATGCGCCGGATCGGGGCGCCAGAGATGGACGGCCTCGCCGACGCGCCCGCCGAGCGAGGCCATCACCGCGTCGAGCATCTCCCACAGATACGGATGCGCCGGGACGAAGCCATGCACCGTCACCAATGCATCGTCGATGCGCCAGTCGAACAGCCGCTCCCGCAGCGCCGGCACGCGCAGCGCACCGTCCTCGCCAGGCCCCTCCCGTCGAACCTCCAGCCCGGTGGCGCGCGCCAGCGCCTCGGCGATCGCCGCGACCCCGGGCGCTGTCCCGGACGGAAACCGCCACTCGCCGACCACCAGCCCCATCTCGCCCTCGTCTAGCGTGGTGGCGCCACGATCACCGGCCGCGGCGCGCCCTGCGGCGCAAGCAGCACCGGCATGGTCGTCGCGGCGGTGCCGGCAACGACCGTGATCTCCGCCCCGTAGTTGACGCCCAGATGCAACAGATAGGGCGTGCGCGACCAGGCGGGAACCACGACGCCGGCCTCCTGGAGCACGCGCGTCGCCACGGTCGTGCAGTTCGGCCCGAACAGACCCCAGGTCTGGGGCGCGCCGGCGCGCAGCGTCTGCAAGGCGGTCGAGGCACGGGTCGCCTGCTGCGTCGTCACGGCAAGCTCGGTGAGGATGTAGCCGTTCCCGGGTCCGCCGAACAGCGGCACGACACGCCCGGGCGAGGTGCCGGCGAAATGCACCCACGCCGTCCTGCCGCCCGCGGTCACGCCGACCGCGTTGTGCCCCATCTGCAGGGCGCTGCGATGCAGATAGGCGACGGCCACGCGCTCCGTCGCCTGCTCGGCCCCGGCGATCGCCAGCCGGCGGGAGACCCCGATCGCCATCCCCGGCCCGACGCCGGCCGCGATGTCCACCGCCGTGCCGATGCCGCGCGCGGTCTGCGGCGAGGCGCCGAGACCAAGCGCCGCCGCGGTGCCGAGCTGTTGCGTGTAGCTGTGCTGCACCTCGCCGTGCCACAGGGTGCGGAACCCGGCGACCACCGTATCGGCGCCATGCGCGACCAGGATCACGCCCCCCACGGTGGTGGCGGGTTCCGGCAGCACGATGCCGCCGACGCCGAGCGCGATCTCCAGCCCCCCGCCGATCACCTGGATCCCGCCGACGAGGCGCGAACCCCAGCTCGTGCCGTTCTGCCCGGGATCGCTCATCGTGCTGCTCCTCCGATGTGTCCGGTGCGCCGATGCGGTGCGGGTACCGCCTGCCCTTGCGACATGCCCAGCTTATGGGCGCGCCGTTGCGCGCGTGGTGAGGCGGATCACGCGACCGCCCCGGATTGCCGCCCGTGCCGCCGAACCCTAGGATCGCGCAAAGGCCGAGGAGGTGCTGCTCATGAAGGATGCGGTTCGTTTCGAGGCGGGCGGCTATCGCTACATCCCCTCGGTGTTCCAGTACTCGGCCGGGATCGCGGCGCTGGACGGGTTCGAGGTCGAGCGCGCCTGCCTGCACACGCCCCTGCCGCTCGCGCAGGCCTACGGGTTCGTCGAGCGCCATCTCGCGGCGATCGGCAGGCCGAGCACCGCCTTTGCCGCCTGCGAGCTGCGCTCGCCCGCGCCCTTCACCGATGCCGGCTTCACCGAGTTCAACCGCGTCTATGTGCAGACGCTGGAGCGCTGGGGCATCTACAAGGACGGCGTCAACCCGGTCGCGCGCACCAATGTCTGCCCGCTCTACGACGCGCCCGCCGAGCCGGTGATGTTCGCCTTCTCCTACACCGTGCCCGCGCGCGGGCCCGCGACGCGTCCGAGCTTCGTGATCGCCGGCGGCGGCGAGGCGGCCGAGGGCGCGGGCTCGTACCGTGAGCGCACCGTGCGGTACGGCGAGACGCATCCGGAAGCGCTGCGCGAGAAGGTCGAGTTCGTGCTCGGCACGATGGAGCAGCGGATGGCCGCGCTCGGCCTCACCTGGGCCGATGCGGTGTACGCGCAGATCTACACGGTGCTCGACATCGGCCACCTGCTCGGCCTCTGTTTCGGCCCGCGCGGCGCGCTGCGCCCAGGCGTGGTGTGGCACTACGCGCGCCCGCCGGTGGTGGGGCTCGAGTACGAGATGGACGTGATGGGCCCGGCGCGCACGATCGTCGTCTGACCCGCGCCTGCCCGTTTCACCCCTGCCGAGGTTGCGATGCGCATCGCCGTGCTCCAGTTCAGCCACGAGACGGTGACGTTCCTGCCGAACGACACCACGCTGGACGATTTCCTCTATCCCGGCTCGCCCGCGGCCGGCGAGGCGCTGCTCGGCTCCGACCCCAAGGGCTACATGGGCGGGTTCGTGCAGGTCGCGCGCGAGTTCGACGGCGTCGAGCTGGTCGGCATCGAATCGCCCCTCTGGCCGAAGACCGGCACCGGTTCGGGCTGGATCACGACCGAGGCGTTCGAGACCTTCCTCGGCCGGATGATCGAACAGTTGCGCGCGCAGGGACCGTTCGACGGCGCGTATCTCGCGCTGCACGGCGCGATGGCGGTGCGCGGCGTGCCGCGGCCCGAGGCCGAGATCGCGCGGCGCGTGCGCGCGGTGCTGGGACCGTCCGCGCGCATCGTCGGCACCTTCGATCCGCACGGCAACGAGGACGAGGCGTTCCTCCGCCACGCCGACATGGCGTTCTGCGTGAAGTACTTCCCGCACTACGACATGCACCTGCAAGGCGAGCGCGCCGCACGGATGCTGGTGCGCGCGATCCGCGGTTCGTTCCGCCCCGCCCATGTCACGCGCAAGGTGCCGATCCTCTCGCCCACCGTGCTGCAATGGACCGGAGCCTCCCCCTGGTCCGATCTCGTGCAGCGCGCGCTGGTCTGGGAGGCGCGCGAGCCCGACCTGTTCGTCAACGTGTTCTTCGGGTTCCCCTGGGCCGACGTGCCCGATGCCGGCATGGCGATCCAGGTGCTCACCAACGACGATCCCGCCCTCGCCGAGCGCGTCGCGCGCGACATGGCGCAGTGGATCTGGCGGAGGCGCGAGGCGCTGCTCGGCAGCACCACGGTGCACCGCATCCCTGCGGGCGTGGCGCTCGCGCGGCAGGCGGTGGCGGAGGGCCGCGCGCCGGTGGTGCTCGCCGATCACAGCGACCGTTCCGGCTACGCCACCTGGCTGCTGCGCGAGATCATCGCCCAGGGATTGTCGCGCACCCTGGTCGCGACCATCGCGGCCCCGCAGGCGATCGAGGCGCTGACGGCGCGCGGCGCGAAACCCGGCGATCCGTTCGACATGGAGATCGGCGGCCGCGTCGATCCGTCCGCCGGCGAGCCTGTACGCGTCACCGGGCGCGTGCTGGCGATCGCGGATGCCAGCACGAAGCGCGCGCAGGGGCGCGGGCAGACCTGGCTCTCGATCGCGTTCGGCGAGGGCAACGTGGTCGTGCTCAGCCCGTTCCTGGTGCAGATCACGCACCCGGAGGAGCTCTGGGCGCTCGGGCTTTCGGCGGCCGACTACGACGTGATCGCGATCAAGTCGCGCGTGCATTTCCGCCGCGGCTTCGACGACAGCGGCTTCGCGCCGACCATCCTGCTGGTCGAACCGGACGAGCCCTTCCTCGGCACGGTGCGGCTGGAGGCGCTGCCCTACCGCAACCTCACCCTGTGCGACTTCTATCCCTATGGCGGGCCGGCGGATCCATCTGCATAAGCAGCACCATACGCGCGTAGCCATTTCGATGTCGTGTCCGAACACCGCCAGCGCCGATACCGGCGATTTCAGGATAGCGGTGCCTCCGTCGGTATGGACTCTTTGTGTCTTTGTGATAATATTCTCTCATGGTCAATTCAGGCCCATGCCGCTTCCTTGGCGCGATGCTCGCGGTTGCCTTTTGGCCGTCGCTCGGCGCTGCGCAATTCTCTGATTGCGCGTCTATCGCCAATCCCGCCGCGCGGCTGGAATGCTATGATCGGGCGCAGACTCAGCGGCCAGCACCACGTGCTGCCCAACCCGCACCCGCACCCGCACCATCGACGGGCGGATCGTGCACGCGAAGCAATCCCTGTGTCGGCCCGCGGGGCGGGCTTTACTACTACACGCAGAGCGGACGACGGCAGTACTTACCGCGATAGCTCTCCGGCGTTCACTGCGGATCGGTCGGTCCACTCACGGATACGCAACCCACTCGCGCGTGCCATGCACCAGGTAGCGGTGCATCCGCGCCCCGTCCCACGAATAGCGGAACTGGCGCGCCTGGGTCACGGGCAGGGTGATGCAGTCGGGCCAGAACAGCGCGAGCGCCTTGCCGGCGGGGTAGCGCACGCTCGGATAGAGCACGCCGTCGCCGCCGCCTTCACGCACCTGCTTGCCGAACGCCTGCCCCGGGCGCCAGTCGTCCGGTGCGAGCAGGGCGGGATCGGCCCCGTCCGCCACCCGCCCCTGCACGGCGGCGACGAGCTCGCGGTAGTCGGCCTCGCCGGCCGGCTCGTTGGTCGCGCGCATGAAGCGCTCGAAATGATGCGCGGTTTCGGCCAGCGCCACCTCGAACCGGTCGCCGCAAGACCACACGCCGTAGCTGCCGTCGGAGAAGCGGCCCGGGCGATCGCGCGAGACATGCGTGAACGCGCCCATCACGATCGAGGCCGTGGGGCCGGCGACGCGCCGCGCGACCGGCACGAGCGCGAGATTGCCGACCTGGTCGCGGATGCGCGGATTGAGCTTCGCCTCGGCCGCAACGAGCAGCTCCCAGTCGGCCGGATCGGCGATGTCCTCGAAGATGTCGATCGGCGGATAGATCGTGCGGATGATCCGGTGCGACACTCGCCAACGGACGCGGCGCAGCCTCACCAGCCGGCGCGCTCGGCGTCGAGATAGGCGCGCACCGCGGCGAGATCGGTCGGCGCGCCTTGCAGCATCCGATCGAGCGCGCTCCGTCCGCCGAACGCGGCGTTCGGCCGGCGCACCCAGGCATAGCCCTGCGCGGGCGAGGCGAACATGAAGCGCAGCGCCTTGTGGATGCCGAGCAGCGTGCCGAGGCGGAAGACGGTGTCGTGCGGAACGGACGCGACCTCGCCGCTGCGCCAGCGCTGATAAGTGCGGGGCGACGGCTCACCGAGCAGCCGCCGCGCCTCGCCCGCGCTCAGGCCCCAGCGGTCGAACAGGGCGAGGCAGGCGCGCAGCATGGCTCTGGCCTCCTCGGCGGTGATCTCGGCGCCTGGCGAGGCCGCCGGCGCCAGCGCGTGTGGGGTCGCTGCCACGGAGAGGTCTCCTCTCATGGACACTATGGGGTCTGCGCCAAATGGCGTCAAGCGACACTTTTCAGCCAATTGGCGCAGGCCGACGGCAAGAGGAAGCGCTCCCTGCCCGCTTGCCGCACCGCGCGCGATCGGTCATGCCGACCGCGGAGCGGGAAGGACACCCCATGCGCATCAGCGATCTTGCCGGCAAGGCCTGCCTCGTCACCGGATCGAGCCGCGGCATCGGCGCGGCGGTCGCACGCGGGCTCGGGGCGAGCGGCGCGCGCGTGGCCGTGCACTACCGCACGGGCGAGGCCGAGGCGCGCGCGGTCGCGCAGATCCCGATGCGTCGCGTCGGCACCGCCGAGGAGTGCGTCGGCGCCTTCCTGTTCCTCTGCTCAGCGGCGATGAGCGGCTACGTCACCGGCCAGGTGATCGAGGTGAATGGCGGGCTGCTGATACCGTAGGCGGCGGCGGGTCGGGTCACGACCGTGCCGCGCGGATCGCGCGCCACACCCGTTCGGGGGTCGCCGGCATGTCGAGATGCGTCACCCCGAACGGGCGCAGCGCATCGACGATCGCGCTGATCACCACCGGCAGCGCGCCGACCGTGCCGGCCTCGCCCGCGCCCTTGATGCCGAACGGGTTGTTGGGTGTGGGCACGTGGTTGCCGATCACCTCGAAGGGCGGGAAGTCGGATGCGCGCGGCATGCGGTAGTCCATGAAGCTCGCGGTGACGATCTGCCCGGCCTCGTCATAGGCGATCGCCTCGCCGAGCGCCTGGCCCGCGCCCTGGGCGATGCCGCCATGGATCTGGCCCTTCAGCAGCAGCGGATTCACGACCGCGCCGACATCGTCGCACACCACGTAGCGGTCGATCTGGACGACGCCCGTCTCGGGATCGATCTCGACCTCGCAGACATGGCAGCCGTTCGGAAACGTCGCCTCGTCGGTGGTGGTGACGGCGAGGGCCGCGAGCCCCATCGGCTCGCCCTTCGGCAGCGCGCCCAGCCGGTACGACGCGCGCGCCACATCCTCGATGCGGAGCGCGCGGTCGGTGCCGGCGACCCGGAACGACCCGGCATCGAACTCGATATCGCCTTCCGCCGCCTCCAGCAGATGGGCCGCGATCCGCTTGCCGCGCGCGATGATCGCCTCCGCGGCCTGGCGCAGGGCGAAGCCGCCGGCGATGACCGAGCGGCTGCCGAAGGTGCCGCGCCCATGCGTCACCGCGTCCGTGTCGCCGGCGAGGATGCGCACGCGCTCGAACGGCAGGCCGAGCAGCGACATCGCCATCTGGCGGAAGGCGGTCTCGTGACCCTGGCCGTGATTGTGCGTCCCCAGCAGCAGGGTCGCATCGCCGCCCGGATCGAAGCGGATCTCCACCCCCTCCTCGTTCGGCGCGCGCTGCGGCCCGGCCGCGATCTCGATCGCGTTGGCGATGCCCCGGCCGCGCAGCAGGCCGCGCGCCTCGGAACCTACGCGGCGGGCGGCGAACCCGTCCCAGTCGGCGGCCTGCATCGCCAGCCGCATCCCGGCCGGAAAGTCGCCGCTGTCGTAGGTGAACACGAGGCCGGTGCGGAACGGAATCTGCCCGGGCTGGATCAGGTTGCGCCGGCGCAGCTCCACCGGATCGATGCCGAGACGGTCGGCCGCGACATCGATCACGCGTTCGATCGCGTAGGTCGCCTCGGGCCTGCCGGCGCCCCGATAGGGCGCGGTGGGCTGCGCGTTGGTGAAGGCGCCGCGCACCTCGGCGCGGATCGCCGGGGTGCGATAGACGCCGGCAAGCCCGCCGAGATTGTTGGTCGGCGAGTGCGGCGTGTTGAACGCGAGATAGGCGCCGAGCCCGGCGACGGTGCGGATGCGCAGCGCCAGGAACATGCCCTCGCGATCCAGGGCCAGTTCGACCGTCGAGACATTGTCGCGCGCGTGGAAGTCCGAGAGGAAGGACTCGGTGCGGTCGGCCACCCACTTCACCGGCCGTCCGACACGGCGCGACGCCCACAGCACCAGCGCGTGCTCCTGCGTCGGCGAGCCGCGCATGCCGAAGGCGCCGCCCATGTCCGGCGAAACGAGCCTGAGCGCATGATGCGGCACGCCGAGCACGGTCTCGGCGAGCTCCGAGCGGATCTTGTGCGGCGCCTGCACGCCCGACCAGAGCGTGTAACGTTGCTCCGCCGCGTCCCACGCACCGACCGCCGCACGCGGCTCCAGCGGATTGGCCGAGACGCGCGTCACCCGGAAGTCGAGCGAGACCACATGCGCCGCGCGCGCGAAGGCCGCATCCACCGCCGCCGCATCGCCGAGCCCGTACAGGAAGCAGAGATTGTCGTCGCAGAGCCCCGGCCAGACCGCGGGCGCACCCGGCGCGAGGGCGGCCACCGCATCCGTCACCGCCGGCAGCGGCTGCCAGTCGATCGCCACGAGCTCGGCCGCGTCCTTGGCGGCGTTGCGCGTCTCCGCCACCACCACCGCGACCGGGTCGCCCACGAACTTCGCAGCCCCCGTGGCGAGCACGCGATAGGGCGGGCGCGGCATCGGGCTGCCGTCGGGACGGTGGCGCTGCACCACGGTCTGGAGCGTGCCGAGCCCATCCGCTTGCGCATCCGCCCCGGTCAGCACGGCGAGCACGCCGGGCGCCGCACGCGCGGCCTCGGTGTCGATGGCGCGGATCGCCGCATGGGCGTGCGGGCTGCGCACGATCGCCATGTGCGTGACCCCGGGGATCGCGAGATCGTCGGTGTAGCGGCCAAGGCCGCGCAGCAGCCGTCGATCCTCGACGCGGCGGACGGGCGCGCCGATGCCGCCCGTGTCCACGGGACGGATGTCGTCAGGCATCCGCGGGCGCCCAGGTGGTGTCGGGATCGAGCGGCCAGATCGGGCGCGGAATGTTGCGGTAGGGCACGCGCTCCAGCACCACCGAGGTGAGGCCGGGCACGTCCACCTCGACGATCGCGTCGCGCGGGAAGATGTCGTCGAAGCCGGCGCGGAAATGCCCGCGCGACTTGACGACCAACGACCGCACGGCACGCAGATCGACGCCGAGATGCTCGGCCATCGCGGGTTCGGCGAACTGGCGGCGATGCGTCACCACGATCGCGCGGATGCCGCCCAGGCGCAGCAGCGCCGTCTTGCCGAGCGAGACGCGCCGCCCCGCATAGATGCCGCGCCGGCCGACGAACTCGCCGTCAGACAGCACCTCGACCACGGCCTCGGCCTCGAAGGGTTCGCTCATCGGATGCGGCTCGGCGCGGTTGAAGCGCGCCGTGAAGCGCGCGCCGATGCCGCGTTCATGCGCCTCGGCCGCGAGCGGCGGGTCGTTGTGGATACCGAACAGCGCTCCCTCCACGCCGGCGGCATGGAACGCGCGCAGGATGGAGCTCGTGTTGCCGCGCCCGCCGCCCCCTGGATTGTCGGCGACATCGGCGAACAGCAGCGCCTGGCGCGACGGGTCCGCACCCGCCTGCTTCGCCATCGCGACCGCCGTCTCCAGCGGTGTCAGCGTGATGCGGAACCGCTCGCGCATCGACCAGAGCTTCGCCGCCACGTCGTGCGCGACCGCCTCGGCGCGCGCCCGATCCCCCTTCGCGGTGACGATCACCGACAGCCCGTTCTTCGGCGTGTCCCCGAGCGAGAAATTCGCCACCACCGACACGTCCAGGATCGTGTGATCGATCAGCGACTGGCCATAGGCGATGATGTCGGCATAGGGCCCCTGGTCGGTGTTCATCGACACCGCCGGCGTGATCATCGGCAGCTTCACGAACGCGGCCTTCGGCTGCATCCCGCCGAGCATCGCGCGCATGGCGAAGGCCGCGTCCATGCCGCGCTCGATCATGTCCACATGCGGATTGGTCCGGTAGGAGATCAGCACGCTCGCCTCCTCCACCATCTTCCGCGACACGTTCGCGTGCAGGTCAAGCGTGGCGATCACCGGCACGTCCGGCCCCACCACCGCGCGCACAGCGGCGAGCAGCACGCCGTCGGGATCGGGCTCCGCGGTCGCGGTCGCGGCCCCGTGCAGCGCGAGGAACACCCCGTCCACCGGCAGGGCCGCGCGCAGGCCGGACGTGATGCGCGCCACCACCTCGTCGAACACGGCCTGCTCGACCGGGCCCGAGGCGCCGGCACCCGTCGCGAGCAGAGGCAGGGGCGTCCAGGCCTCGCCCTGGTCCATGCCGGCGAGGAAGCCGCTCAGACAGGCCGAGGCACGCGGCGCGGGTGCGCGCAGGTCGGCGAGCAGCTTCTCTCCTTCCAGCCAATAGGTCGCCTCGAACTCGGCCTTGGGCGCCGGTGGCGCGTGGCCGTTGCTCTCGAGCATGAAGCCGCCGAGGGCGATGCGGGGGATCGTGCGCGTCATGGGCGCGGAGACTGCGACGGCTGCCCGCTTTGCACAACGCCCCCGGCGCGGCATGATGGCTCAGGGAGACGAAGGGAGGGTTCGATGCGACGGATGGTGTGCGCGGCCGTGGCCGCGATCGCGCTGGCGGCCGGCGGGGCTTCGGCGCAGACGCTGACGCTCGGCACCAAGCTCGAGCTCAACACGCTCGATCCGCATTTCTTCAACGGCTTCCCCCAGGCCTCCAGCCACAGCCAGATCTTCGACGGGCTGACCTATCAGAACGACCGCCAGCAGCTCGAACCCGCGCTCGCCGAAAGCTGGCGCCTGATCGATGACCTGACCTGGGAGTTCAAGCTCCGCCAGGGCGTGGTGTTCCACGACGGCTCGCCCTTCACCGCCGACGACGTGATCGCGACCTATGCGCGGCTGCCCAACGTGCCGAACAGCCCCGCGCTGTTCACCGTGTTCACCCGCGCGATCGCCGCGATCGACAAGATCGACGACCACACCATCCGCATCCGCACCTCCTCGCCCAACCCGCTGCTGCCGCTCGACCTCAGCCGCGTCTTCATCATCCGCGCCGCCGATGCCGGGCAGACCACCAGCGAGTTCAACGCCGGCAAGGTGAACGGCACGGGCCCGTATCGCCACGTCGAGTGGGTGAACGCCGACCGGCTGGTGCTCCAGCGCTTCGACCGCCACTGGCGCGGCCCCGCGACCTGGGAGCGCGTGACCGAGCGCGTGATCACGCGCGACCCCTCGCGCGTCGCGGCACTGCTCGCCGGCGAACTCGACGCGATCGATCTCGTACCCACGGCCGACAAGGCGCGCATCCAGCAGGACCAGCGGCTCGCGCTGTTCAGCGGCCCGGCCGCGGTGGTGCACTACATCGCGCTCGACTCCGCGCGCGAGCAGAGCCCGCATGTCGGCGCGAAGGACGGCCAGCCCGCGCTCGCGCGCAACCCGCTTCAGGACCCGCGCGTGCGCCGCGCGCTCTCGCTCGCGATCGACCGCGCCGCGATCTGCGACCGGCTGATGGAGGGAAGCTGCACCCCGGCCTCGCAGATGCTGCCACCCTCGTTTCCGGGCACCAGCCAGCGGCTCCAGCCCGACCCGCTCGACCTCAACCGCGCGCGCGCGCTGCTCGCCGAGGCGGGCGTGCCGAACGGCTTCCGCCTCGCCCTGCACACCACCACCGACCGCTATCCGAAGGACAGCCAGATCGCCCAGGCGATCGGCCAGATGTGGACGCGGCTCGGGCTTCAGGTGGCGGTCGAGGGCGTGCCCGGCCAGGTGTTCTTCGGCGCGGCGACGCGGCAGGAATACTCGGCCTTCATCGCGCAGTACGGCACGATCGAGGCCTCCGAGGGTCCGCGCGCTGTCCTGCACACCAACGACGCGCAGAAGGGCCTCGGCGCGGCCAACCGCACCCGCTACTCGAACCCGCGCGTCGATGCGCTGATCGTCGATGCGCTGGGCGAGATGGACCCCGAGAAGCGCATCGCCAAGGTGGCCGCGGCGATCGAGGCAGCGTTTGAAGACCAGGCGCTGATCCCGGTGTTCCACCCGACCTGGGACTACGCCGCTCGGCGGACGCTGACCGTCACCCCGCGGCCGGAACGGCGCTTCAACGCGCTGATGATCCGCCCCGCGAGCTGAGCGCGACGGGGCCGGCCCGCGCCGGCCCCTCCCCGCTCACGCCTTGGACGGGCAGGTGCTGATGCCGAACGGCGCATAGGCCGGGCACCAGCCGATCGCCGCGGTCGCCAGCGGCACCACGCCGATCCAGCCCCACACGCCGATCGTGCCGGTCGCCGCGAGTGCGACCAGCGCCACGCCGACCACCGCGCGCACGGCGCGGTCCACCATGCCCATGTTCTTCGTCATGGTCTGCACTCCGTTGCCTGTGACCCTGAAGGGCAGCAGAGCCGATCCGCCACGCGCGGTCCGTGACCTAGGTCACCGAGGCATGCGCGGCCCCAGCCAGACCCTTGGGATCGGTCACGACGATGCGCCCGCGCGCCAGCGCCACATGACCCGCACGCTCGAACGCCTTCAGCCGGCGGCTCACCACCTCGCGCGCGGTGCCGAGCTCCGCCGCCAGCGCCTCGTGCGTCGCCGGCACCGTGCCGTCGGCCGCGCGCAGGGCCAGCAGCCGCCGCGCGAGCCGCGTGCCCACCTCGTCGAACGCCAGTTCCTCGGCGAGCTCCATCAGCCCCGCGATACGGGCCGCGTAGGCCGCGAAGGCGAAGCGGCGGAACGACGGCTGCTCGGCAACGAGGCGGAGGAATTCCGCCGCCGGCAGCAGCAGCGCCTCCACTTCCGTCTCGGCGATCGCCTCGGCATCGTAGCTCGCGCCTTCGAGCAGCCCGGCCGTCGTCAGCACGCAGCTCTCGCCGGGATGGACGCGGTACAGCACGATCTCACGCCCGTCCTCCGACACGCGCGAGACCCGCACCTGCCCCGAGGCAACGATCAGCCAGTGCGCGCAAGGCTGGCCTGGACGGAACGCAGCCGCGCCCGGCGGCAGATGCACGAGCCGGGCAGCCGAGCGCACAGCGTCGCGGGCCGACGAGTCGAGCGGAGCGAGCGGGTCCATCACATCACCCAGAGAACGATGGGGGAAAGGGCCGGAAGGCCCTTTCCCCCAAAACCCCCTATCCCGGGAACGGCGTCAGACGTGGAAGCTCTCACCGCAACCGCAACGACCCTTCTCGTTCGGGTTCACGAAGGTGAAGCCCGACGACAGCGTGCCGGTCTGGTAGTCCATCACCGTGCCGATCAGGAACAGCGAGGCGCGACGGTCCACCAGGATCGTCAGCCCCTGATCCGTCACCACCTCGTCGGTCGGGCCGGGCTCGTCCACATAGCTCATCTCGTAGGACAGACCCGAGCAGCCCTTGGTCTTCACGCCGATGCGCAGATACTTCTTCGCGCCGGGACGGGCATAGAGCGCACGCACGCGCTCGGCCGCCGCATCCGTCAGGCGCATCAGCGGCGGCAGGCTGCGCGCGGGCTTCGTTCCAGCGGTTGCCGTGCTCATCGCATCATCCTAGCACATCAGAACATGTTCACGGCGAGGCGGGCCTCCTCGCTCATCCGACTCGGATCCCAGGGCGGATCCCACACCACATCCACGTCGCAGCGCGTCACCCCCGGCACCGACAGGATCGCCTGGCGCACCTGCTCGGGCAGCTCCTGCGCCGCCGGGCAGCCGGGCGCCGTCAGCGTCATCTCCACCTTGATCGCGCCGTCATCCTCGATGTCGATCGCGTAGATCAGGCCGAGCTCGTAGATGTTCACCGGGATCTCGGGATCATAGACCGTCGAGACCGCGTCGATCACCGCCTGCTCGCTCACACCCTGGCTCGCCGGCACCTCGCCCTCGGGCGTCCAGACCGTGCCCGCCGGAGCATGCGTCCCTTCGCTCATTCCGTCGTCGCGCTCCCTTCGCCCTTCAGCGCCGCCTCCATCGCATGCCACGCGAGCGTGGCGCACTTCACGCGCGACGGATACTCCGCCACGCCGGAGAGCGGCTGCAAGCGTTCCATGTCCTCCGCGTGCACCTCGCCGCAGACCGGGCAGGCGCCGGTGCGCGCGAGCGTGCGGAACGCATCCGCCAGGCTGCGCGCCTGATCCTTCGTCTTGCCGCGCAGCACCTCGGTCATCAGCGAGGCCGAGGCGATCGAGATCGCGCAGCCGCGGCCCTGGAACGCGGCATCCTCGATCCGCTCGCCCGCGCCGAGCTTCAGCCAGACCTCGACCTTGTCGCCGCACATCGGGTTGTCGCCCTTCGCGTGCAGCGCGCCGTCCAGCCGGCGGAAGTTCCGCGGATGGCGGCCGTGGTCCAGGATCACCTCCTGGTAGAGATCGCGCAGCTCCTCGAACGCCTCGCTCATCGGAAGAACGTCCTGACGCGCGTCAGCGCCTCGGCGAGCGCGTCGATCTCGGATCGCGTCGTATAGACGCCGAAGGACGCCCGCGCGGTGCTGTCGAGCCCGAAGCGGCGCATCAGCGGCTCGGCGCAATGATGCCCCGCGCGCACCGCGATGCCCTGCCGGTCGAGCAGCGTGGCCACGTCATGCGCATGCGCCCGATCGAGCGTGAACGACACCACCCCGCCGCGATCCTGCGCCCGGCCGATCACCGTCACGCCCTCGATCGCAGAGAGCCGCGCGAGCGCATGGTCGGTCAGCGCCCGCTCATGGGACTCCATCGCCGGGAAACCGATCCGCTCGACCCACTCGATCGCGGCCTTCAGCCCGATGCCTTCCAGGATCGGCGGCGTGCCCGCCTCGAACTTGTGCGGCACGCGCGCCCACTCGCTGCGCTCGAACGAGACCGTGGAGATCATGTCGCCGCCGCCGAGGAAGGGTGGCATGCGGTCCAGCAGCGCCGCCTTCCCATAGAGCACGCCGATCCCCGTCGGCCCGTACAGCTTGTGGCCGGTGAACACATAGAAATCGGCATCCAGCGCCTGCACATCCACACGCCGGTGCACCGCCGCCTGGCTGCCGTCGAACAGCACCTTCGCCCCCGCCTCGTGCGCAAGCCGCACGATCCGCTCCGCCGGGGTGTAGCTGCCGAGCACGTTCGACATGTGCGTGATCGCAACCAGCCCGACCTTGCCGTCGGCGAGCAGCGCGGCGAACGCGTCCATGTCGAGCTCGCCCGCATCCGTCACCTTCGCGATGCGGAGCTCGATCCCGTGCGCATCCCGCAGCATCTGCCACGGCACGATGTTGCTGTGGTGCTCCATCTCGCTGATCACCACCGCCTGCCCCGGCGTCATCACCCCGCGGCCATAGCTGTGCGCGACCAGGTTGATGCCCTCGGTGGAGTTGCGCGTCAGCACGATCTCGTCGCGCGAGCCCGCATTCAGGAACCGCGCCGCCGCGTCGCGGCAGGACTCGAACGCCTCGGTCGTGCGCTCGCTCATCCAATGCAGGCCGCGATGGACGTTCGCGTACTGGTGCTCCATCGCGTGCACCATCGCCTCGATCACCGCCCGCGGCTTCTGCGCCGAGGCCGCACTGTCCAGGAACACCAGCGGCTTGCCGCGCACCTGCTCCTTCAGGATCGGGAACTGGGCGCGGATCGCCTGGACGTCGAAACCGGCGGCGACGGGCGGGGCGTCGTTCATGCGGGATGCTCCACCTCGTCCCACCAGGCATCGGTCGCGGCGAGCAGGGTCTCGCGCAGCGCCTCGTCGGACACGAGCGATACCGCGTCGGTCAGGAAGGCCTGGACCAGGATCGACTTCGCCTCGACCTCGGGGATGCCGCGGCTGCGCAGATAGAAGAGCTGGTCGTGATCGAGCTCGCCGACCGTCGCGCCATGGCTGCACTTCACGTCGTCGGCGTAGATCTCGAGCTGCGGCTTGGCGTTGATCTCCGCCTCCGGGCTGAGCAGCAACGCCTGGTTCATCTGGTAGCCGTCGGTCTTCTGCGCGACCCGATGGACGTGGATCTTGCCCTGGAACACGCCGCGCGCGCGGCCCGTCAGCACGGTCTTGACCGTCTGGTTGCTCTCGCAGTCCGGCGCCGCGTGGTCGATCACCGTGGTGGTGTCGGCATGGCGCTCGCCGTCCACGAGCTGCGCGCCGTTGAGATGCAGCGCCGCCTTCGGCCCCGTCAGCACCGCGTGCACCTCGTTGCGCGCGAGCCGCGCGCCGCGCACCAGCGTGAAGCTGTCGTACTCGGCCTTCGCCTCGACCCGCACCGCGACCAGCGCGGTGTGGAACGCATCCCGCGCCTCGTCCTGCAACCGCACATGCGTCAGCCGGGCGCCCTCGCCGAGCGCGATCTCGGCGACCAGGTTCTGCCAGTAGGTGCCCTTGCCCGCGCCATGCGCGCCGTCGAGCAGCGTCAGCGACGCACCCGCGCCGAGCACGACGAGGTTGCGCGGGTGGAACGCCACGGCGTGGTTGCTCGGCGCGATGCCGAGCGAGACGATGCGGATGCGACCGGCGTCCACACCCGGGGCGATGCGGATCACCGCGCCGTCCTCGGCGAGGGCCGCGTTCAGCCCCGGCAGCGGCAGATCCGCCGGCGCGATCGCGCCCAGCACCTCGCGGAGCGCGTCATCATCGGAGCTGAGCAGGTCCGCCAGGCTCTCGATCCGCACGCCGTCGGCCAGTCCATCGAGGCGGGACAGATCGGCGCGGAAGCGGCCATCCAGCAGCACAATGCGCGCCTCCTCGCCGCCGGCCTGCTCCGGCAGGACGGGATGCGCGTCCGTCGCGACCAGCGCCTCCTCGAAGCGGGTCTCGCGCAGGGCGGAGAGGTCCGTGTACTTCCACGCCTCGACCCGCTTGGTCGGGAAGCCGCCGGCGCGGAACGCCTCGGCGCCGCGCTGCCGCCACGCCTCCACCCAGGCGATGCGCGCGCCCGGCAGGCGATCCTTCAGCCCGGCGTACCGGTCGAGCAGCGCCGAGACCGCCGGCGCCACGGCCGGCACAACGACAGGGGCGTTCATCGCCGCCTCAGGCCGCGGCCTGGAGCTCGCCATAGCCCTTCTCCTCGAGCTCCAGTGCCAGGTCCGGTCCGCCGGAGCGGACGATCCGCCCGTCGAGCAGCACATGCACGCGGTCGGGCACGATGTACTCCAGCAGCCGCTGGTAGTGCGTGATGACCAGCATGCCGCGCTCGGGCGAGCGGAGCGCATTCACCCCGTCGGCGACGATGCGCAGCGCGTCGATGTCGAGGCCGCTGTCGGTCTCGTCGAGGATGCAGAATGCCGGCTCCAGCACCGCCATCTGCAGGATCTCGTTGCGCTTCTTCTCGCCACCCGAGAAGCCGACATTGACGTAGCGCTTCAGCATCTCGTCGCTCATGCCGAGCGCCTTCACCTTGCCGCGCACGAGCTTCAGGAACTGCATCGCGTCGAGCTCGCTCTCGCCGCGCGCGCGGCGGATGCTGTTCAGCGCCTGACGCAGGAAATTGGCGTTGCCGACGCCAGGGAGCTCCACCGGATACTGGAAGGCGAGGAACAGCCCGGCGATCGCGCGTTCCTCCGGCTCCTTCGCCAGCAGATCCTCGCCGCGGAACGTCACCGTGCCGTCAGTGACCTCATAGCCCTCGCGCCCCGACAGCACGTAGCCGAGCGTGGACTTGCCCGAGCCGTTCGGTCCCATGATCGCGTGCACCTCGCCGGCGGGCACCTCGAGGTCGATGCCCTTCAGCACCTCCTTGCCCTCGACGGCGGCGCGCAGTCCTTCGATCTTCAACATCGTTGCGTATCCCATTCTCAACCGACGCTGCCTTCGAGACTGATCGCGAGCAGCTTCTGCGCCTCGACCGCGAACTCCATCGGCAGCTCCTTCAGCACCTCGCGCGCGAAGCCGTTGACGATCAGCCCGACCGCCTCCTCCTCCGTCAGCCCGCGGCTCCGGCAGTAGAAGAGCTGATCCTCGGCGATGCGGCTGGTGGTCGCCTCGTGTTCCACCTTCGCCGTCGGGTTGCGGCTCTCGATATAGGGCACGGTGTGCGCGCCGCACTGATCGCCGATCAGCAGGGAGTCGCACTGGGTGAAGTTCCGCGCGTTCTTCGCCCGCGGCATGATGCGCACCAGGCCGCGATAGGTGTTCTGGCCGTGGCCGGCGCTGATGCCCTTGGAGACGATGGTCGAGCGCGTGTTCGGCCCGAGATGGATCATCTTCGTGCCGGTATCGGCCTGCTGGAAGTTGTTGGTGATCGCGACCGAGTAGAACTCGCCGACCGAGCCCTCGCCCTGGAGGATGCAGGACGGATACTTCCAGGTGATCGCGCTGCCGGTCTCGACCTGCGTCCAGGAGATCTTGCTCTTGCGCCCGCGGCAGGCGCCGCGCTTGGTGACGAAGTTGTAGATCCCGCCCTTGCCCTCGGCGTCGCCCGGGTACCAGTTCTGCACGGTCGAGTACTTGATGGTCGCCTCGTCGAGCGCGATCAGCTCGACCACCGCGGCGTGGAGCTGGTTCTCGTCGCGCATCGGCGCGGTGCAGCCTTCGAGATAGGAGACGTAGCTGCCTTCCTCGGCGACGATCAGCGTGCGCTCGAACTGGCCGGTGTTCTTGGCGTTGATGCGGAAATAGGTCGAGAGCTCCATCGGGCAGCGCACGCCCTTGGGGATGTAGACGAAGCTGCCGTCCGAGAAGACCGCCGAATTGAGCGCGGCGAAGAAGTTGTCTCCGTACGGGACGACCGTGCCGAGCCAGCGCTTCACGAGCTCGGGGTGCTCGCGCACCGCCTCGGAGAAGGAGCAGAAGATCACGCCCACCTCGGCGAGCTTGTCCTTGAAGGTGGTCGCGACCGAGACGCTGTCGAACACGGCATCCACCGCGACGCCCGCGAGCCGCTCCTGCTCCTTCAGCGGGATGCCGAGCTTCTCGTAGGTCCGGAGCAGCTCCGGATCGACCTCCTCCAGCGACTTCGGCCCGTCGGCCTTCGCCTTGGGCGCGGCGTAGTAGTGCGCGTCCTGGTAGTCGATCGGCGGGTACTTCACCGCCGCCCAGGTGGGTTCGGTCATCGACTGCCAGGCGCGGAACGCCTTCAGCCGCCACTCCAGCAGCCACTCCGGCTCCTGCTTCTTGGCGCTGATCAGCCGCACCACGTCCTCATCCAGGCCCTTGGGGATGACCTCCTGCTCGATCTCGGTCTCGAAGCCCCACTTGTAGGTGCCCTGGGTGACGTCGCGGACCGTCTCCAGCGTCTCGGCTACCGCAGGCATGATCGATCTTCCTTCCGTCTCAAACGACCGGCTCGGCGAGGCGCGCCGTCGCGGGCAAGGCCCAGGCCGGGCAGGCCATGTCGGCGAGCGTGATCTCGGAGAGCGCGCGGCGGATCGCGCTGTTCACGGGGTCCCAGCGGCCGCGCACGGGGCAGGAGCACTCCACCTCGCAACTGCCCACATGGCCGTCCACGCAGGCGGTCAGCGCGATCGGCCCCTCGATCGCCGCGATCACGTCCGCGATCGGGATGGCGCTGAGCGGCCGGGCCAGGCGATACCCGCCATAGGCCCCGCGCTGGCTGGTCACCAGCCCGCCCGAGGCGAGCAGCTTCAGCACCTTGGCGACGGTCGGCTCGGCGATGCCGGTCGCGGTCGCGAGGCCCGAGGCGTTGCGCACGGCGCCATCCGCCGTCCGGCCGAGCTCGCTGAGCACCACCACCGCGTAATCGCTGAGCTTGGACAACCTGAACACGGCGCTCTCCACGCAATCAGGACGGCCTTGGTCCTGATTGCGAGATGCGCCCACGAGTCGCGAATGTCAAGGCGCGGCCGGCGGGTTGCACCCGGCGGCGTGCTCCCATACAGCAAGGCCCATGCAGCCGACAGCCCTGTTCGACCTCGACGGCACGCTGGTGGACAGTGCGCCCGACCTCCACGCCGCCGCCAACCGCATGGCGGCCCGGCTCGGTCTCGCGCCCTACCGGCTGGAGGAGATCATCGGCATGATCGGCGACGGCGTGCATGTGCTGATCGAGCGGGCGCTCGCCGCGCGCGGCCGGCCCTTCGACCAGGCCGTCTATCAGGGCTTCCTGGAGGACTACGCCGCCAACGCCGCGGTCGCCACCCGGCCCTTCCCCGGCATCCTCGAGGCGCTCGATGCGCTCGCGGCATCCGGCTGGCGCATGGCGGTCTGCACCAACAAGCACGAGCACGCCGCCCGGGTGCTGCTCGCCGCGCTCGGCCTGCTCGACCGCTTCGCCGCGATCGGCGGCGGCGACACGTTCCCGGTGCGCAAGCCCGATCCCGAGCATCTGTTCGCGACCCTGCGCGCGGCCGGCGGCGCGCCCGCGCGCGCGGTGATGATCGGCGATCACCGCAACGACATCGCCGGGGCGGCGGGCGCGGGCATCCCCTGCGTGTTCGCGGCCTGGGGCTACGGACCGGCCGAGATGGCCAAGGGCGCCGCCGCGGTCGCGCGCACGCCCGCCGAGCTGCCCGCGCTGCTCGAGCGGCTGGTGGCGGCGCGCGCTACGCCGTGACCGGACGCAGCGCGGCGATCGCGGCGGCGTAGTCGCCCGCGCCGAACACCGCCGAGCCCGCCACCAGCACGCTCGCCCCCGCCTCCACCACGAGCGGCGCGGTCTCGGGCGTGATGCCGCCATCGACCTCGATGCGGATCGGCCGGTCGCCGATCATCCGCCGGAGCTCGCGGATCTTCTCGAGCTGTGCGGGGATGAAACGCTGCCCGCCGAAGCCGGGGTTCACCGTCATCACCAGCACCAGGTCGACCCGATCCAGCACATGCGCGACCATGCAGGCGGGCGTGGCCGGATTGAGCGACACGCCGGCTGTCTTGCCGAGGGCCGCGATCACCTGGAGCGTGCGGTCGAGATGCGTGCTCGCCTCGACATGCACGATGATCCGGTCAGCGCCGGCCTTGGCGAAGGCCTCCAGATACGGATCGACCGGCTCGATCATCAGATGCGTGTCGAAGCACTTCGCCGAATGCGGGCGCAGCGCGCGCACGACCTCGGGGCCGAAGGTGATGTTCGGCACGAAATGCCCGTCCATCACGTCGAGATGGATCCAGTCCGCCCCGGCCGCGTCCACCGCGCGCACCTCCTCGCCGAGCCGCGCGAAGTCCGAGGCCAGGATCGAGGGGGCGATCAGCACGTCACGCATCGAACCATCCTTCCCTGGGCGCCGCCCTTCTGGCCTGCGCGCTGCGCGTGCGCAAGCGCGCGGCGGGGGCTCGACTTCCTCCTGAGCAGGTCTATGATAGCCATGCTTATGGTCTGCGCCCGGGACGGGACGGAGACATGGACAACCCCGAACGCACCCTCGGTTTCCTGCTGCACGATGTCGCGCGCCTGCTGCGCAAGCGCTTCGAGCAGAACGCGCGCGATCTCGGCCTGACCCGCGCGCAATGGCAGGTGCTCGCGCATCTCGCGCGCAACGAGGGCATCCACCAGGGCGGGCTCGCCGAGATTCTCGAACTCGAACCGATCTCGCTGGGGCGCATCCTCGACCGGCTCCAGGCCGCCGGCCTCGCCGAGCGCCGCCCGCACCCGAAGGACCGGCGCGTGTGGCTGCTCTATCTGCGTCCCAAGGCGCATCCCGTGCTGGAGAAGATGCGCGCGATCGGTGCGGCGACGCGCGCCGAGGCGCTCGCCGGCGTGCCGGAGGCCGAGCGCGAGCAGCTCATCCACATCCTGACGACGATGAAGGAGAACCTGATCGCGGCCTCGGCGAACGGCACGGCCGAGAAGGTCGCGCGTCTTGGCTGACGCGCGCGCCCGCGCCCTGCCGCCCGGCGAGACGGGCGAACGCGCCGAGCAGGCGGTGGCGCGGCTGCGCGAGGCCGAGGCGCCGCCGCGCGATCCGCCCGCACCCACGCGCCCGACCGTCGCGCAGCGCCAGCGCCGGCGCGTCGTGCTGCTGCTGCTCGGGCCGCTCGCCCTGCTGGCCCTCGGTCTGCACCTCTATCTCGCCGGGGGGCGCATCGTCTCCACCGACAACGCCTATGTCCGCGCCGAGCGGATCGACATCGCGACCGACGTGCCCGGCTTCGTCGCCGAGGTGGCGGTGGCGGAGAACCAGATCGTCGAACAGGGACAGCTCCTGTTCCGGCTCGACGACGAGTCCTATCGGATCGCGCTCGCCGCGGCGCTCGCGCGGCTCGAAAGCGTGCGCAACGAGCTCACCACGCTGCGCGCGACCTATCGCGAGAAGCTCGCCGAGCTCGACCAGGCGCGCACCGATGTCGCCTTCTACCAGGCGCAGTTCCGCCGCCAGCAGGAACTCCAGGCGCGCGGGGTCGCGGCACAGATGGCGCTCGATCAGGCGCGGCGCGATGTCGACGCGGCGCGCGCGCGCGTCGCGGTGGCCGAACGCCAAGCCGAGGCGACGCTTGCGGCCCTCGGCGGATCGGCCGATCTCGATCCCGAACTGCATCCGCGCTTCCAGGAGGCGCGCGCCGAGGTGGACCGTGCCGAGCGCGACCTGCGCCGCACCCGCGTGCACGCCCCGGTCGGCGGCGTCGTGACGCATGTGCACCATCTGCCGCAGGGCGCCTATCTGCCGGCCGCGCGCGCGGCCTTCGTGCTGGTCGCGACCGACAACATCTGGGTCGAGGCGAGCCCGAAGGAGACGGCGCTCACGCATGTGCGGGTCGGCAACCCCGCGACCGTGCGCGTGGACACCTATCCCGGGGTGCGCTTCGCCGCGCGCGTCGCCTCGATCAGCCCGGCTTCGGGGGCCGAGTTCGCGGTGCTGCCGCCGCAGAACGCCTCGGGCAACTGGGTGAAGGTGGTGCAGCGCATCCCGCTGCGCCTGGCGCTCGACCTGCCGGCGGACGCGCCGAAACTGCGTGCGGGCATGAGCGTCGTGGTCGAGATCGACACGGGCGAGGAGCGCAGCCTCGCCGGGCTGTTCCGCGACCTCCGCCGCTGGCTGGGACTCTAGCCGCCGATGACGGGCGTGCCGGGCGCGCCGAACCGCACCATCCTGATCCCCTGCGTGATGCTCGCCGTCATCATGCAGATCCTCGACACCACCATGGCGACGATCGCGCTGCCCTACATGATGGGCGAGCTCTCGGCGACGCTCGACCAGATCAACTGGGTGCTCACCTCCTACATCGTCGCCGCGGCGATCTCGACGCCGCTCAGCGGCTACCTCGCCAACCGGTTCGGCCGGCGCAGGGTTCTGATGACGACCATCACGGGCTTCACCATCGCCTCGATGCTGTCGGGCATGGCGACCTCGCTCGAGCAGATGGTGGTGTTCCGCCTGATGCAGGGCATGTTCGGTGCGCCGCTGGTGCCGCTCTCGCAGGCGACCATGCTCGACACCTATCCGCGCGAACAGCACGGCTCGGCGATGGCACTGTTCGGCGTGGGCGTGATGGTCGGCCCCGTGCTCGGCCCGACGCTGGGCGGCATCCTCACCGAGTTCTTCCACTGGCGCTGGGTGTTCACCATCAACGTGCCGGTGGGGATCGTCGCCTTCCTCGGCCTCTCGGCGGCGATGCCGCGCACCGAGCCGAAGCCGATCGGGTTCGACTGGTTCGGCTTCGCGACCCTGGGCATCGCGGTCGGCTCGTTCCAGCTCATGCTCGACCGCGGCGAGCGGTTGAACTGGTTCAACTCCACGCTGATCACGACGCTCGCCTTCGCGGCCGCCCTCAGCTTCTACCTGTTCGTGGTGCACACCGCGACCGCGCGCCGGCCCTTCATCGATCCGCGCCTGTTCCAGGACCGCAACTTCACCCTCGGGATGTGCTTCATCTTCGTGGTCGGCATCCTGCTGCTCGCCACGATCGCGCTGCTCTCGCCTTTCCTCCAGACCATGCTCGGCTACCCGGTGCTGACGGCGGGACTGATCACCTCGCCGCGCGGGCTCGGCACGATGATCTCCATGCTGCTGGTCGGACGGCTGATCACGCGGGTCGATCCGCGCCTGCTGCTGTCCTTCGGCTTCGGCTGCGCCGCCGTGTCGCTCTGGGAGATGTCGGGCTTCACGCCCCAGGTCTCGCAGGCGGCGATCATCCGCACCGGCATGGTGCAGGGCTTCGGGCTCGGCTTCATGTTCGTGCCGCTGACCACCATGACCTTCTCGACGCTCGCGCCGGAGCTGCGCAACCAGGCGACCGCGATGTACGCGCTGATGCGCAATGTCGGCGCCTCGATCGGCATCGCCGTGGTGATCTTCCTGCTGGTGCGCGACACCCAGGTGATCAACGCGACGCTCGTGCAGCACGTGACCCCGTTCAATCCGGCGCTGCGCCTGCCGGGTGTCGCCGAGCTCTGGAGTCTCGATACCGTCGCGGGGCGGATGGCGCTCGCGGAGATGGTGTACCGTGAGGCGCGCGCGATCGCCTACATGAACGATTTCCGCCTGCTCGCCCTGCTGGCCCTCGCGGCCATGCCGATGACGGCGTTGCTGCGCCGGCCCGGGCCGCGCCGCCCGGTCGGCGCGACGGGCTGACGGTCAGGCGAGCCGGAGCATCGCGGCACCGCAGGCGATCGCCGCCGCCGCGGCGTGACGCTTGAGGCCGAACCGCTCCTTCAGCGCGACCGACGCGAGCAGCATGGCGAACAGGATCGAGGTCTCGCGCAGTGCGGCCACGGTCGCGATCGGCGCGCGCGTCATCGCCCAGAGGGCGAGCGTGTAGGAGGCCGTGGTGCAGATCCCGCCGAGGGCGGCGACCCGCCAGCGCTGCATGAGTTTAACGCCGAGCCCCTCGGGCCGCCGCAGCCGCGCATAGACCAGCAGGGGCGGCGCGGCGAGCAGCAGCAGCCAGAGCGTGTAGGCGGCCGCATGGCCGGAAAGCCGCGCGCCAAGCCCGTCCACCAGCGTGTAGCCTGCGATCACCGCGGCATTGCCGAGTGCGAGCGCCAGCGCGCGGCCGCCGCCCGGCGCGGCGCCGCCCCGGCGCGGCACGGCGAAGGCGAGCACGCCGCCCGAGATCAGCGCGACCCCGGCCCACCCGCCGGGGCTCAGCGCCTCGCCGAGCAGCATCCCGCTCAGCCCGGCGACGATCAGCGGCGCGGTGCCGCGCATCAGCGGGTAGGCGACGCTCATCTCGCCGGCGCGATAGGCCGCGGCCACGAGCGCGAAATAGCCGACATGGATCACCACCGATGCGGCGATGCAGGGCCAGCTCTCGCGCGCCGGGATCGGCAGGAACGGCACGCACGCGGCGCAGAGCAGGGCCGAGCCCACCGCCACCGCCACCATGTCGAGCAGCTTGTCGGCGCCGGCCTTGACCAGCGCGTTCCAGCCCGCGTGCAGGGCCGCGCCGAACAGGACCAGCAGCATGACGTCGGCCGGCACGCGCGTCGTTCCGGTGGTGAATGTGACGGTCCTCTTACAGCGGCCGCGCCGTCGCGCGAAGACGGAGGACCGGGCGCGGTTGTCGGCACCGCGCCGTGCCCCCTCACCATGCGCGCCGATCCCTGCTAGACGCGGCGCCGATGACCGATCCCGCCGCGATCGCGCTGCTGCCGCCCGGCCTGCGCGACCTCCTGCCGCCCGACGCCGAGACCGAGGCCGCCGCCATCGAGGCGATCGGCGCGGTGTTCGCCGCGCACGGCTACGAGCGGGTGAAGCCCCCTTTGCTCGAGTTCGAGGAGGGGCTGCTCGGCGGCTCGGGTGCCGCCACGGCGGACGTCACCTTCCGGCTGATGGACCCGGTCAGCCAGCGCATGATGGGGCTGCGCGCCGACATCACGCCGCAGGTCGCGCGCATCGCCGCGGTGCGGCTCGGCCGCGCGCCCCGGCCGCTCAGGCTCTCCTATTCCGGCCAGGTGCTGCGGGTGCGCGGCTCGGAGCTGCGCGCCGCACGCCAGTTCGCCCAGGCCGGGATCGAGCTGATCGGCGCGGACTGCGCCGAGGCGGATGCCGAGGTGATCGCGGTCGCGGCCGAGGCGCTCGCGGTGCTCGGCGTGCCCTCGGTCAGCTTCGACCTGATGCTGCCGACGCTCGCCGACGAGCTGCTCTCGCCGCTCGGCCTGCCGCCGGAGCGCGAGGCCGCGCTGCGCCACGCCATTGACCGCAAGGACGCGGCCGAGGTCGCGGCGCTGGCCGGCCCGATCGCGGATACGCTCGACGAGCTGCTGCACGCCGCGGGTGCGGCCGATCGCGCGCTGGAGGCGCTGGCCGCCGCCACCCTGCCGGCCCCGGCGCGCGCGCTCGCGGACCGGCTGGCCGCCACGGTCGCGGCGGTGCGCGCGCGCGACCCGTCGATCCGGTTGACCGCCGACCCGCTGGAGTTCCGCGGCCTCCGCTATCACCGCAACGTCGCCTTCTCGATCTTCTCGGCCGTGCTGTCGGACGAGCTCGGGCGCGGCGGCGGCTACCGCGCAGGGGACGAGCCCGCCACCGGGGTCACGCTCTACCCCGATGCGGCCCTGACGGCGGCACGGCCGCGGCCGATGCGCCCCCGCGTGTTCGTCCCCGCCGGCACGCCGGCCGATGCCGCGGCACGGCTGCGCGCGGCCGGCTTCGCGACCGTCGCCGCCCTCGGCCCGGTCGCGGACGCCGCCGCCGAGGCGCGCCGGCTCGGCTGCACCCACCTCGCCCGAGCCGGCGAGGCTGTCCCGCTCAAGGATTGATCCTATGGCAAATGTCGCGGTGATCGGCGCCCAGTGGGGCGACGAGGGCAAGGGCAAGGTGGTCGATTGGCTGGCCAGCCGCGCCGACATCGTCGTGCGCTTCCAGGGCGGTCACAATGCGGGCCACACCCTCGTGGTCGGCAGCGAGACCTACAAGCTCTCGCTGCTGCCCTCCGGCGTGGTGCGCGGCAAGCTCGGCGTGATCGGCAACGGCGTGGTGCTCGATCCGCACGCGCTGCTCGCCGAGATCGACAAGGTCACGGCGCAGGGGCTGGCGGTCACGCCCGCCAACCTGCGCATCGCCGAGACCGTGCCGCTGATCCTGCCGCTGCACCCGGCACTCGACCGCGCGCGCGAGGCCGCCCGCGGCGAGGCCAAGATCGGTACGACGGGGCGGGGGATCGGGCCCGCCTACGAGGACAAGGTGGGGCGCCGGGCGATCCGGCTCTGCGATCTCGCCGAGCCCGAGACCGTGTCGGCCAAGCTCGACGACCTGCTGCTGCATCACAACACCCTGCTGCAGGGGCTTGGCGCTGAACCATTCTCCAAGGAGGCTCTGCTCGCCGATCTGCTCGCCCTCGCCCCGCGCCTGCTGCCCTTCGCCGAGCCGGTGTGGGAGCGGCTCGACCAGGCCAGGCGCGACGGCAGGCGCATCCTGTTCGAGGGCGCGCAGGCGGTGATGCTCGATGTCGATCACGGCACCTATCCCTATGTCACCTCGTCCAACACGGTGGCGGGCAACGCCGCCGGCGGGGCCGGGATCGGGCCGGGCGCGATCGGCCGCGTGCTCGGGATCGCCAAGGCCTACACGACGCGGGTCGGCTCGGGCCCCTTCCCCACCGAACTGCACGACGACACCGGCCGGCTGCTCGGCGATCGCGGCCACGAGTTCGGTACCGTCACGGGAAGGCGCCGGCGCTGCGGCTGGTTCGACGCGACGATGGTGCGCCAGGCGGTGAAGGTCGGTGGCATCGAGGCGCTGGTGCTGACGAAGCTCGATGTGCTGGACGGGCTGCCGGAACTGAAGATCGGCATCGGCTACGATCTCGGCGGCGAACGGCTCGCGCGCCTGCCCGCCGCGCCGGCCGCCCAGGCGGCCGTGACGCCGGTCTATGAGACGCTGGAGGGCTGGTCCGGCTCCACCCGCGGCGCGCGCTCCTGGGCCGAGCTGCCGGCGCAGGCGATCAAGTATGTGCGCCGCATCGAGGAGCTGGTCGAGGCGCCGGTCATGCTGCTCTCCACCAGCCCCGAGCGCGACGACACGATCGTCATGCGCGACCCCTTCGCGGACTGATACCGGGCTGCCAAAGGTTTGACCTTTGGCAGCCCGGTATCGCGCGCAGGGCTGGTGTGGCGGCTGCGCGCCAAAGGAAACCTCATACCCGGCTGCCAAAGGCTCGACCTTTGGCAGCCGGGTATCGCGCGTGGGGCGCGGGTGGGGCGGCCACGCGCCAACGAAACCCTTCCCTCCTTAACGACCGGTCAACCGTCATGCGCCAGTGTGTGCGCGCAGGCGCGGATCGGAGGGTGGAATGGCGAGCGGAGGGCAGCCGAGAGTCGGCAATCACGCCGTCGATCCGCTGACCCCGATCCGCGGCATGGTCGGCGGCGGGCTTGCCGCCTTCGCCGCGCGCCCGCTTGCAGCCGATGCGCCGCCCGGCCTCGCCGCGGTCTGCCGCACCCACCACCCGCCACGCATCCGCGCGGTCGAACGCCTGGTGGCCGAGGACGACATCCCGCACCTGATGCGCCCGCTCGCGCAGGACGTCGTGGCGTGGGAGGGCGCCGAGCAGCGGCTGATCGTCTATCCCCTGCCGCCCGGCCCGCCGCTGCTGCCGGCGGGCGAGCGGCGCGCGCCCCTGCGCGAGGGCGACCTGATCCAGAACGTGGTCCGCCCGATCGGCGCGGCCCTGCTGGCGCTCGCCGATCTCGGCCTTCCCCATCGCGGCATCCGCCCCGACAACCTGTTCCGTCCGGCCGCCGGCGGCCCGGTCATGCTGGGCGAGGCCTGGGCCCTGCCGGCAGCCTTCGCCCAGCCCGCCGTGGTCGAACCGCCGTCCTCCGCGCTCTGCCTGCCGATCGGCCGCGGCGAGGGCACGATCGCCGATGATCTCTACGCCCTCGGCGTGACCCTGGTCGCCCTAGCCACCGGCGCCTGGCCGATGGCCGGTCTGGCTGACGACGCCGCCACATGCGCCAAGCTGGAGTGCGGCAGCCTGGTCGCGGTGCTGGGCGACCAGCGCCTGCCCGGAGGGCTCGTCACGCTCGTGCGCGGCCTGCTGGCGGAGGACCCGGACCACCGGCCGACCCCGGCCGAACTCGCCGGCTGGCCCGGCTCGGCGCGCACGCGCTCGATCAGCGCCCGGCCGATCCGCAAGGCGAGCCGCCCGCTGCCGATCGGCCCGAGCCAGCCGCGCGACAGCCACAGCCTGGCCGCCGCCCTCGGTACCCACTGGGCCGAGGGTGTCGCGGCCGCGCGCAGCGGCGCGGTCGCGGTCTGGATCGAGCGCGCCCTCGGCGACAGCCAGCTCGCCTCCCGGCTGCGCGAGGCGACCGAGGACGAGGCCGGCGCGGTCGATCCGCTGGTGCTCGACACGATGCTCTGCCGCACGATCGCGCTGATCGACCCGCGCGCGCCGATGTTCTGGCGCGGCGCCGCGCTGATGCCGGACGCGCTCGGCCCGGTGCTGGCCGAGACCGTGCTCGGCCACGGCCAACACGCCTTCGCGCTCGGCGATCTCGAAGACCTGATCGACAGCCTCGCGATCGGCCGCTGGGGCGCGGCCTGCGGCGACCGCCGCGTCGATCCGGTGGCGCTCGACCGGATGGCACGGCAGTACCGGCTGATCCGCCGCTCCTCCGCCCTCGGGTCGGGCACCGAGCGGCTGCTCTATCAGCTCAACCCGGCCCTCCCCTGCCTGTCGCCGCTGCTCGGCGGGAGGATGGCGACCACGCTGCCGGCGCTGCTGCGCGCGGTGGAGGCCATCGCGCCGACACTGCCGGCCGGCACCCTGCCGCTCGACCGGCACATTGCCGCCTTCATCGCCGTGCAGGTCGATGGCCGGCTCGATGGCGAGCTGGCGGCGATCGACGAGGCGGGCTCGGTCGCCGAGGCGGCGGTCGCGACAATCCGCGTGTTCGCCCTGTTGCAACGCATGCACGCGGGGGAGCCGATGCCGGCGCTCGGCCGCGTACTCGGCGATCTCGCGGGCCCGGCGGCGCGCAGTTGGCACGAGACGGCGCGGCGCGAACGCGCGGTGGCGGAACTGTCGCGCGTCGCCGCCTCGGGCGATCTGGCCGCCCTGCATGCGCTGCTCGCCGACCCGGTGCTGCGCCAGCGCGACCAGGCGGGCTTCGCCGCCGCCGCCATGGCCTCGGCCGAGGCGGCGCGCGCGATCGCCGCGGTCGCCGGCGCGCGGGCCCGGCGCGCGGCCGAGGCGGCGCGCATCGGCGGCAGCATCGCCCAGGGTGCGGGGCTGGTGGTGCTGGCCCTGACGCTGCTCGCCGTGGCCGGGAGCTGAGCCATGGCGGCGGCGGCAAAGCCGGCCAAGCGGGCCGGCGAGGCGAAGGCGGGCGGGCGGGCGCCGCTCGGCTTCTGGGGCCTCGGGGTGGTCACGGGCGCCGTGCTCGGCATTGCCTTGCCGACGGGATTGCTGCTCGCGATCGGGCTGCTGCCGGCGGCGGTCGCGCTGGCGGTCGATCGCTCCGCCGGACGGGGCACGGCGCGCACCGTGCTGGCGCTCAACCTGGCGGGACTGCTGCCGTCGATCCGCGCGCTCTGGCTCGAAGGTCACGACCTGATCACGCTCGCCGCGATCCTCGGCCGCCTGGAGGCCCTGCCGCTCGCCTATTCGGCGGCCATCATCGGCTTCCTGCTGCCGCAGGTGCTCGCCTGGGCGGTGCTGGCGGTGCTGGAGGCGCGCGCCTACCGCACGGTGCAGGCGCTCGAGCAGCGCCGCGCCGCGCTGCGCGAGACCTGGGGTGTGGAGGTCGAGCGCCCCCGGTCCTGATCAGGACCGGGACCCGGTCAGGTGACGGCGGCCCCCGCGCGGCGCTCCGCCATCTGGGCCTTCATGCTCTTCTGGACCTTCTCGAAGGCGCGCACCTCGATCTGGCGCACGCGCTCGCGGCTGATGCCGTATTGCTGCGAGAGGTCCTCGAGCGTGGTCGGCTCGTCCTTCAGGCGGCGCTCGATGAAGATGTGCCGCTCGCGCTCGTTCAGCGTGCCGAGCGCCCTGTTCAGCAGCGCCTTGCGCTGGCCCATGTCCTCGGCCTCGGCGAGCGTCTCCTCCTGGCTCTCGGACTCGTCCATCAGCCAGTCCTGCCACTCGCCCTCGCTCTCGGCGCGCACCGGCGCGTTGAGGCTGTGGTCCGGGGCCGCGAGCCGTCGGTTCATCGAGATCACGTCCTGCTCGGGCACATCGAGCGCGCGCGCGATCTTCGCCACCTGCTCGGGCTTCAGGTCGCCGTCGTCGATCGCCTGCATCTGGCCCTTCAGCCGGCGCAGGTTGAAGAACAGCTTCTTCTGCGCCGCCGTGGTACCCATCTTCACGAGCGACCAGGAGTGCAGGATGTATTCCTGGATGGCGGCGCGAATCCACCACATGGCGTAGGTGGCGAGGCGGAATCCGCGGTCCGGATCGAACCGCTTCACCGCCTGCATCATGCCGACATTGCCCTCGGAGATCAGCTCGCCCACCGGCAGCCCGTAGCCGCGATAGCCCATGGCGATCTTCGCCACGAGCCGCAAATGGCTGGTGACCAGCTTGTGCGCGGCCTCGAGATCGCCCTCGTCGCGCCAGCGGCGGGCGAGCGCGCTCTCCTCCTCCGGCGACAGCATGGGGAACTTCCGGATCTCCTGAAGATACCGGGTGAGGTTCCCTTCCGGTGCGACAGGGATCGCGTAGGACGTTGCCATGGACCTCTCTCTGCAAGGCCGGAGCGGATCTCCGGCGTGCCGATCGGGGGAGTCGACGCAACGCACTCTGTCACGGCCGGGTTCCGGGGGTGGTCACGAACCGGCGACGCGACCGTCACGGGAGCGTGATGGCACTCTCTCCCTTAGAGTGCCAACGGCGACATCCTGCCCCAAACCTGCACGGCTTCGCAAGCAAAACCGGACCATCCTGGTCCTGATTTGGATCATTCGTCGCGCCCATCACCGAGCCGTGACAGCAGTGCGGCGATGTCCGGCGGCAGGGGCGAGTCGAAGCGAAGCCTCGCCCCGGTCGCGGGGTGGGTGAAGCCCAGGCTGGCCGCATGCAGGGCCTGGCGGGGGAAGCCGGTGAGTGCCGCGCGCAGTGTCGGGTCGAGCGCGCGCGCCGCCGCCGGCAGGCGCCGCAGATAGGCCGGATCGCCGACCAGCGGGTGACCGAGATGGGCGAGATGGACGCGAATCTGGTGCGTCCGCCCGGTCTCCAGCCGACAGTCCAGCAGCGCGGCCGCCGTGCCGAAGGCCCGCAGCACGCGGTAGCGCGTCGCGGCCGGCTTGCCGCGCGGCACCACCGCCATGCGCTTGCGGTCCACCGGATGGCGGCCGATCGGCGCCTCGATCCGCCCCTCGGCGGGCGCGGGCACGCCCCAGACCAGGGCGAGATAAGAGCGCTCCAGGTCGCGCCGCGCGAAGGCCGCCGACAGCGCGTGGTGCGCCCGCTCGGTCTTGGCCGCCACCATCACGCCCGAGGTGTCCTTGTCGAGCCGGTGCACGATCCCGGGCCGGGCCTCGCCGCCGATTCCCTTCAGGCTGTTGCCGCAATGCGCGATCAACGCATTGACCAGCGTGCCCTCGGGGTTGCCGGGGGCGGGATGGACCACCAGCCCGGCCGGCTTGTCGATCACGATCAGGTCGTCGTCCTCGTGGAGCACCACGAGCGGGATCGCCTGCCCCGCGGGCGCGGCCGGCGCCGGAGCGGGCACGCCGAGGCGATAGGTGGAGCCTTCGCGCACCGGCTCGGACGGATCGCGCGTCACCGCGCCGTCGCGGCTCGCCTGTCCGGCCTCGATCAGCGCCTTGACGCGCGAGCGCGACAGCTCCGGAAACACCGAGGCGAGCCAGCGGTCGAGCCGCTGGCCGGCGGCGTCGCGATCCGCCACCATCGCGCGGACGGTGGCAGCGGGGTCGGAGATCGTGGACGGGTCTGGCATGCGGGCACTCAAGGCGGCGGTGATCATCATGGGCGTTCTGATCGTCGCTGGCACGGTGGTGGTTGCGGTGACGATTGCCAACCGTCTCGGCAACCGCCCGCCCCCGCCGGCGGTCAGCGGGCTCGGCGAGCCTGCGGGCAGCCGCATCCTCGGCATTGCCGCGACCGGCGACCGGCTGGCGGTGCATGTCACGGGCGGCGGCGCCGACGATCGGATCGTCATCGTGGATCCCGCGAGCCATCGCGTGCTCGGCCGGCTGGTGCCCGGCACCCCGTGATCGTCGCGCTGCCGCCCGATCTCGGTCCCGCCCTGCCCCGGCTCGCGGCCGCCGCCCGGCCGCGGGAGGCCTGCGGGCTGCTGGTGGGGCGTGCGACCGCGGACGGTGTGACCGTGACGGGGCTCGCCCCCAGCCGCAACCTCGCCGCGGAGGACGATGCGTTCGAGATCGACACCGCCTTGCAGCTCGCGCTGCAACGGCGCCTGCGCGGCAGCGGCGAGGGCGTGGTCGGGGTGTGGCACAGCCATCCCGCGGGCGCGCCCGTGCCGTCTGCGCGCGATGCCGAGGGCGCATGGGAAGCTGGGCTTGCCTGGCTGATCACGTCGGGCGAGGAAACGACCGCCTGGCGGGCACTGGGCAACGGCCAGGGCTTCGTCCCCGCCACCCTGTCCCTGGCCGCAACGCAGCACGCACACGATCACTCGTGAAGGAGCCGTGATGGACGACTATGCGAAGCGCAGCTACGGCGAGATCCCGGTCGGGTTCGGCCGCAAGCCCGGGATCGTCGTGGTCGATTTCCAGACCGCGTTCACCGATCCGGCCTATCCGCTCGGCGGTGCCCCGCTCGTGCTGCGCGCGGTCGAGAACACCGCACGGCTGCTCGCGGTTGCGCGCCGCTACGGCGTGCCGGTGGCGAACTGCAACACCGCCTACATGAGCGCGCGCGAGATGCCGTACTGGAAGATCACCGCCGTGCGCGAGACCTTCCTGCACGATCACCCGAGCTCCGCCTTCGATCCACGCATCCACGACGCGAGCTACGACCTCACGGTCTGCAAGAAGGCGCCCTCGATCTTCTTCAACACGGGCGTCGCCGACTACTTCACCAAGGAGCGCGTGGACACGGTGATCGTCACCGGCTGCAACACCTCGGGCTGCATCCGCGCCTCGGCGGTCGACAGCTTCAGCCACCGCTACCGCACCATCGTGCCGGAGGACTGCGTCGGCGACATCGAGGAGCAGCCGCACCGCGACAACCTGCGCGACATCGGCCGGCGCTATGTCGATGTCAGCGATCTCGCGACCGTGCTGGCGTATCTCGAGGAGTGGCACCGGCAGAACGCGCCCTAGGCGCGATGCGGCCGCGCGGCCTAGTGTGACACGGAGAGCCGTGCCCGGCGCGGCGCGAGACGGGAGTGACGCCATGCTGTTCCGCAGCGATAACGTGACCGCGGTGTGCCCGGAGGTGATCGAGGCGATCCTGGCGGTGAACCAGGGTGACGCCGCACCCTACGGCGCCGATGAGGTGACGGCGAAGCTCGACAGCGCGTTCGGCGCCTATTTCGAGGCGCCGGTGCATGTCCATCCCGTGGCGACCGGCATCGCCGCCAACGCGCTCTCGCTCGCCGCCGCCATGCCGCCGCCGGGGGCCGCTCTCTGCCACGTCAACGCCCATGTGAACACGAGCGAGTCAGGCGCGCCGGAGTTCTTCTCCGGCGGCGGCAAGCTGATCACGCTCGACGGCGCGCACGGCAAGCTCGACCCCGCGGCGATCGAGCGGCTGCTCGCCTCCCTGCCGCCCGACCGCCTGCAATCGGCCCCGCCCACCGTTGTCACGCTGACACAAGGAACCGAGGCGGGCACGGTCTATGCGCTCGACCAGATTGCCGCGATCGCGGGCGTCTGCCACGCGCGCGGGCTCGTGCTGCACATGGACGGCGCGCGGTTCGAGAACGCGCGCGCGCGTCTCGGCTGCACCCCGGCCGAGCTCTCCTGGCGCGCGGGCGTGGACATCCTGAGCTACGGGGCCACCAAGAACGGCGCGATGTGCGCCGATGCGGTGGTGATCTTCCGGGCCTCGCCGCATGCCGAGCGGCTAAACCGCTTCATGGGCCAGCGCCGCCTGCGCGCGGGGCAGGTGTTCAGCAAGATGCGCTACCTCTCGGCGCAGCTGCTGGCCATGGTCGAGACCGGCGTCGCGGCGCGCAATGCGGCGCACGCGAACGCCACAGCCGCGCGGCTCGCGGCGGGGCTGGGCGCGCTGCCCGGCGTGCGGCTGATCCACCCGACCGAGATCAACGAGGTGTTCGTGCACATGCCCGAGCCGATCCGCGCCGGGCTCGCCGCGTGCGGTTTTCCGGTGCGGCCGCGCCCGGAGGATCCGAACCTGGTGCGGTTCGTCACGGCCTGGAACACCCGCGCCGAGGATGTCGAGGCGTTCCTGCGCGCGGCCGCGCGTGCGACCGCCGCAGCGGCCTGAGCTGCCCCGCTACGCCAGCGCGGCGCGCACGCGGCGATCGTAGTCGGCCGCCAGCGCGCGCAGGGCGGCCGCGCCGTCGCCGGCGAAGGACGAGCCGTGCATGATCGCGAGCGTGCGCGGCGCGGCATCGGCGAGCCGGCGGATCGTCGCCGCCATGCCCGGGTTCAGGCTCGAATAGCGGAAGATGTCCTCGGCGGCGATCGCGGGCCCGACCACGTCGCCGTCGGTCACCGCCGGTCCGTCGCCGACATGGGTGAACAGATCGCCGCAGAGCAGCGTGGCGGTGCGCTCGTCGAACAGCACCCCGGCATCCCAGCCGTGCGGGATGTGCGGCGTGTCGATCCAGCGCAGGCGCCGCCCGCCGATCTCCAGCACCTCGCCATCCGCGAGAATGCGCGGCGGGCGATCGGCGACGTCGTTCAGCGAGACCATCACGCCGGTCTGGCCGTGAACGGCCTGGGCCTGCGGCGCGACCGCGAGCCATTCGTTGAGCGCCCCGCTTTCATCCGCCTCGTAGTGGCCGAAGCTGATCCAGCGCAGCCGCTCCGGCGGGATGATGCGCGCGAGCGCGCCGCGCGCGTGGGGGAACATCCGTCGGAAACCGGTATGGAACAGCAGCGGCTCGTCGCCCAGCACCAGGAAATGGTTGAAGGTGAAGCCCGCTGGCGGGGCGATCTCGGGCACGTAGATCGAGATCCGGTAGATGCCGTCGGCGATCTCGGCGATGCGGGGGTCCATGACGTCTCCTTACCGGCGCGCGCCGGTCGGTTCGGGGCTACGGGGATTGCGCGCCCGGCAGCGCGGCGGTGATGACGCGCGCGATCTCGTCGGCGGCGTCCTCAGGGGTGAAACCGTTGCGGGTGAGGTTCGCGAGCACGGCCGCATCCAGCAGCGCGGCCGCCACCGCCACGCGGGGTTCGGCGATGCCGGCCGGGCGCAGCGCCTCGCGCGTGAGGGCCAGGCGGTTCCGCTCCTCCTCGGCGACGAAGCCGCGCAGCGCCGGCACGAGATGCTGGTCGCAGCGCGCGCGCTCGAAGGCCGGCAAGCGTGCATACCAGGCGAACACCGCGCGGGCGAGACGGCGGAGACGGTCCGGCACGGCCGCAGCGCCATCGAAGATGTCCGGACCGGGCGGCGGCGCGAGCGCGAGCGTGTGCGCGCCGCAGGCGCGCACCGCGTCCTCGTAGGTCGGGAAGTGGTGATAGACCGTGCCGACGCTCACGCCCGCGCGCGCGGCGATCTGCTTCATCGATGTGGTCGCGATGCCCTGCTCGGTGTGCAGCGCGAAGGTCGCCTCGACGATGCGACGGCGGGTCGCTTCGGTGGTCTCGGCGCGGCGGTCGGGGCGGTAGCGTCGGGGTGCCATGGCTTTTTTGAACGAACGTTTAATCAATATGACAGCCGCGCGAATCTGTCAAGGAAGACGTGCAGGCTGGCCGCACACGCGGTTGCACCCGGCGCGGCACGGACAGGCGTCGAAGCGGCTTGATCCTCAGGGGGCGGGGCTGTATGTCCCGCCTCGGCGCCGTCCCGTTCGTCTAGAGGCCTAGGACACCGCCCTCTCACGGCGGCAACAGGGGTTCGAATCCCCTACGGGACGCCAAGCGCACCAAGGCCGGCGCTTGGGGGATAGTTTAGCGGTAGAACTCCCGGCTCTGAACCGGGCAGCCTTGGTTCGAATCCAGGTCCCCCAGCCAGCCCCGGCGCGTATCCTCGCCGCCTCTGTCGCTGCCGCGAGGACCCGCCCGTGCACCTCCCCCCCAACCCCCGCTACGACTACTCCGCGATCGTCGATCGCCCGGCCTATGACTGGCCCGGCGGCGCCCGGCTCGCCGTCTATCTGGGGCTGAATGTCGAGCACTTCGCCTGGGGTCGCGGCGGCGGCCACATGACGCACAACTGGGGCAACCCGAACGACCAGCGCAACGCCGCCTGGCGCGACTACGGGCTGCGCGTCGGCTTCTGGAACATCCTCTCGGTGCTGGACGAGGCGGGGCTCGGCTGCTGTCACCTGCTCAACAGCACCGTGTGCGACCACGCCCCGCGCATCGTCGAGGCGATCGCCGCGCGCGGCGAGGAGGTGATCGGCCACGGCCGCACCAACTCCGAACGCCAAGCCGACTACCACGAGGATGACGAGCGCCGGCTGATCCGCGAGACCACCGACACGATCGCAGCGCATCTCGGCCGCCGCCCCTATGGCTGGATGGGGCCCTGGATCTCGGAGAGCGCCGTCACCTCCGACCTGCTGAAGGAGGAGGGCTACCGCTTCACCATGCAGTGGCCCTGCGACGACCAGCCGGTCTGGCTCAGGACGCGCGCGGGTCCGCTGCTCAGCGTGCCCTACCCGGCCGAGATCAACGACTCGCCCGCGATCCTGAACCGCGGCCACACGGCCGAGGAGTTCGCGCAGTTCATGATCGACCAGTTCGACATGATGCTGCGGTTGAGCGAGCGCGCCCCGCTGGTCTGCGCCTTCGCGCTCCACACCTTCGTGCTGGGTCCGCCGTTCCGGCTCAGGCACCTGGAGCGCGCGCTCCGCCACATCGCCGCGCACCGCGACGACTCGCGCGTCTGGTTCACCACGCCGGGCGCGATCGCCGGGCACGTGATGTCGTTGCCACAGGGGATCGTTCCTGGCTCCTGATCGCCGCGGCCCTGCCGGCACCGCTGCCACGCAGGATGATTTCGATCACTTCGAGCAGGCGCGGGCCGAGGCCGCCGCCCGCCGGGGCGTCGAACTCGAGCCGCGCGACGGTTGGTCGCAGCACGCGGTCGCGCATGTGCTGGAGATGCAGAACCGCACCGCCGACGGGATCGCGTGGATGACGGCGAGCCCCGATGCGTGGGCGGGCGATTCCTTCTTCAAGGCGCACAACTGCTGGCACCGCGCGCTGTACCACCTTGATCGCGGGGACATCGATGCCGTGCTCGGGTTGTTCGACACCGAGAGCTACGGCACCAAGTCGGGCGCGGTGCTCGACATGATCGACACCTCCGCACTGCTCTGGCGGCTCCATCTGCGCGGGATCGATATGGGCGATCGCTATGCGGTGGCGGAGAACTGGTCGCCAATCGCGACGCCCGTCAACGACGCGTTCGACGACGCGCATGCCGTGACGGCCTTCGTCGGAGCCGGCCGTCGTGACGCCGCGGCATCCGCGATCGCCGCACAGAGGGACGCGATGGCGCGCCAAGACGACAACGCGATGTTCATGCGCGATGCCGGCCATCAAGTCTGCCGGGCCATCCTCGCCTTCGGCGATGGCGACTACGCCGCGACGGTGCGCCTGCTCCGCCCGATCCGCGCGATCGCGGCCCGGTTCGGCGGCAGCCACGCCGAGCGCGACGTGCTCGATCTGACGCTGATCGAGACGGCCTTGCGCTCGGGCAACGCCGCGCTGGCCGCAGCCCTGGCGGCGGAGCGGCCCGACTCCCGCCACGGGAGCCGGCTCGCGCAGCTTCTGGCGCGGCGTGCGCAGACCATGCCCCTCGCCGCGTGATGCTTGCCCGGCGGTCGGGGCGCGAACATTGCCCCGACCGCTACGCCGGAACGGGCAGCACGGTCTCGGCCTTGATGTGCTCCATCGCGAAGCGGGACGAGACGTTCTTCAACGGGATTGCCGCGATCAGACGCCGGTAGAACGCGTCATAGGCGGCCATGTCGGGCACGACCACGCGCAACAGGTAGTCCACGTCGCCGGCCATGCGCCAGGCATCCATCACCTCCGGCATGCCCGCCAGCACGCCGGCGAACCGTTCCAGCCACGGCGCGGAGTGATCGCCCGTCTCGATCGCGACGAACGCCGTCAGCGGCAGCCCCACGGCGGCGGGATCCACCAGCGCCACGCGACCGGTGAGGACACCGGCCTGCTCCATCCGGCGGATGCGCTTCCAGCACGGCGTCTGGGTCAGCCCGACCTCCTCGGCGATCGCGGCGAGCGACAGCGAGGCGTCGCGCTGCAGCAGGCGCAGGATCGCCCGATCGATGTGATCGAGCTCCGCGGCACGGGGCATGGGAGATGGTCCTTTGTCAGAATGGCATACAGGAATAAGAATAATCTTCTGTTTGACTTTTTGCAGCAATCATAGAGGAAATCCTTTCATGCAGCCGCGCTTCCTCCCCGACGATGCGCCCGCGCCTCCCGGTGGCGTTCCCGCATCCGGCTATCGCCGCTGGCTGGCGGTCGCGGCGGTCGGCGGCCTGACCGCGCTCGCCCTGCCGCCTGATCGCGCGCCGCACCCGGCTGTCCCCCGTCCGGCATCGGACACCCCTCCCCACGACACCGCCACCTGAAGGACCCGCCATGCCCGATATCCATGTCATCCACGAGAACGAGGCCTGGATCGTCCCACTCCGGGCCGCGTTCGCGCGGATCGGCGTGCCGTTCCGGGAGTGGTTCGTCGATCGCGGCGTGCTCGACCTGCGCGCGCCGCCGCCCGAGGGCGTGTTCTACAACCGGATGAGCGCGTCCTCGCACACGCGCGGCCACAGATTCGCCGCCGAGCACACCGGCGCGATCCTCGCCTGGCTACACCGGCACGGCCGCACCGTGGTGAACGGACCGCGCGCGCTTGCGCTCGAGATCAGCAAGGTCGCGCAGTACGAGGCGCTCGCCGCGTTCGGCATCGCCACGCCGGACACGCTTGCCGTGGTCGGGCGCGAGCACATCGCCGCGGCCGCCGACCGGCTCGGCTTCCCGCTGATCCTGAAGCACAACCGGGGCGGCAAGGGGCTCGGCGTACGGCTGTTCCTGTCCGCGGCCGCGCTCGCTGAGCATCTCGCCTCGGATGCGTTCGAGCAGCCGATCGACGGCATCACCCTGGTCCAGCGCTACATCGCCGCGCCGGAGCCTTTCATCACCCGCGTCGAGTTCGTCGGCGGGCGGTTCCTCTATGCCGTGCGCGTCGATACCTCGGAGGGGTTCGAGCTCTGCCCGGCCGACCAGTGCGCCGCAGGCGAGGTCTGCCCGGCCGAGGCAAAGGGGCCGAAGTTCCGCATCGTCGAGGGGTTCACGCACCCCCTGGTCCCGCGCTGGGAAGCGTTCCTGGCCGCCAACGACATCGGTGTGGCCGGGATCGAGTTCATCACCGACCGCGACGGCCGCGCCTGGACCTACGACGTGAACACCAACACCAACTACAACCCGGAGGCCGAGGCGGCGGCGGGCGTCTCCGGCATGGAGGCGATCGCGCGCCACCTCGCGGGGCTCGCCGCGGCCGAACGGCGGCGCGCGGCATAGCCGAGGTGCGGCGGATCAGGCCGCGCGCAGCGCGCCCAGGAACTGCGTCAGCTCGCGCCGGAGCGTCTCGCCGTTGCGGGCAAGCTCGGCGGCCGAGCCGCGCAGATCCGTGACCGCGCCATTGGTCTCGGCCACGGCGGCATTGACATCGGCGATCGAGGCGCTGACCTCGTTCGTGCCCGCGGCGGCCTGCTGGACATTGCGCGCGATCTCGGTGGTCGCGGCCCCCTGCTGCTCCACCGCGGCGGCGATCGCGGCGGTGATCCGGTCGATCGACTCGATCACGCCGGCGATGCCCTGGATGGCGGCGACCGCCCGCTGCGTGTCGCCCTGGATGGCGGCGATCTGCGCGCCGATCTCCTCGGTCGCCTTCGCCGTCTGGGTCGCGAGGTTCTTCACCTCGGAGGCCACCACCGCGAAGCCCTTGCCCGCCTCGCCCGCGCGGGCCGCCTCGATCGTCGCATTCAGCGCGAGGAGATTCGTCTGCCCGGCGATGTCGTTGATCAGCCGCACCACATCGCCGATCCGCTTCGCGCCTTCGGCGAGTCCCTGCACGGTGGCGTCCGTCTCGCGCGCCCGGCCCATGGCCTCGCTCGCGATGCGCGCCCCCTCGTTCACCTGGCGCGTGATCTCGCCGACCGAGGCCGAGAGCTCCTCCGCCGCCGCGGCGACCGTCTGGACATTGGCGCTCGCCTGGGTGCTGGCGGCGGCGACCGCGCTCGCGCGCGTGCCGGTGCGCCCGGCGATCTCGCCCAGCGTGTCGGCGCTCGCCTGGAGTTCGGTGCCGGCCGAGGCGACCGCGGCGACCACCTTGCCGACCACCGCATCGAAGGCATCGGCGACCTTGCCGCGCTCGGCCTTCGCGGCCGCCTGGGCCTCCTCGAAATAGACCGACAGCGCGAGGTCCATGTCGAGGAACACCGCGCCGGTGACGGCCGCCATCACCTCCGCGGCGCGCTTGCCGTTCCAGCGATGCCGCGCGCCGACCAGCCGGCCGATCTCCGCCAGCGCGAGCGCATAGCCGCCGAGATACCAGCGCGGATCGAGCCCGATCCGGGCATGCGCGGTGCCGACGCGGCGCACACCCTCGACATAGGCCGCGTCGAAGGTGCCGGCGAACAGCCGCTCCCAGTGCTTGCCCTGCGCGCCCTTCAGCCAGTCGAGCCCGCGCCTCGCGTGCGCCTCCAGCATCGCCGCGGTCTCGGGCGTGCGCTTCATGTGGTCGTAGAAGACCGTGAGCACCTGATCGAGCGAGGGCTGAATGATCGCCCAGGCCTCGGCGAGGGCCGCGCGCGAGTCGGGCGAGAGGCGCATGAAGGCGGTTCGGCTATCGATCCGGTCGCCGGTGGCGGACATGGGAGGGGGTTGCTCCGCTGCGATGAAGACCGGCGCCGACCATCGCAGGCGAAGGTCAAAAAATTCTTAAGTCGATTAGAACGTTCTTGACGGATCGTTACGCCGCCTTGGCGCGCGCGCCCATGGCCGCGAGCGCGCCCAGGACCTCGCGCGCGAGCCGTACCCGCGCGGCCGTATCGGCGAGGTCGCGGGTCACCACCAGCTTGTGGTCGGGACGGAGCTTGGCGAGCCCGCGCTGCTTCTGCAGCCAGCCCACCAGCCCCACCGGATCGCGGAACGCGTTGCCGCGGAACTGCACGACCAGCCCCTTCGGACCGGCATCGAGCTTCTCCACCCCCGCCTCGCGGCAGAGCCGCTTGATGCCCACCACCGCGAGCAGGTTCTCGACCTCGCCCGGCAGCGGGCCGAAGCGATCGACCAGCTCCGCCGCCAGCGCCTCGCTCTCGGCGTCCGAGGCGAGCGCGCCGATGCGGCGATAGAGCCCGAGCCGCACCGGCAGGTCGCGCACATACTGGTCCGGGATCAGCACGGCCATGCCGAGGTTGATCTGCGGCGTCCAGTCGCGGTCGGAGACGGACTTGCCCTCGCCCGCCTTCAGCTCCGCCACCGCCTCCTCCAGCATCTGCTGGTAGAGCTCGATGCCCACCTCGCGGATGTGGCCGGACTGCTCGTCGCCGAGCAGGTTGCCCGCGCCGCGGATGTCGAGGTCGTGGCTCGCCAGCGTGAACCCGGCGCCGAGATTGTCGAGCGCCTGCATCACCTCGAGCCGCTTCTGCGCGGTCGCCGTCAGCTTCCGGTCCGCCGGCAGCGTCAGATAGGCGTAGCCGCGCAGCTTGCCCCGCCCCACCCGGCCGCGCAGCTGATAGAGCTGGGCGAGGCCGAACATGTCGGCGCGATGGATGACCATCGTATTGACCGCCGGCATGTCCAGCCCGGATTCGATGATGTTGGTCGCGAGCAGCACGTCGTAGTGCTGGTCCTGGAACGCGGTCATGACGCGTTCGAGCTCGGTGGGCGAGAGCCGCCCGTGCGCCTCCACCACCTTCAGCTCCGGCGCCATCTCGGCGAGCCGCTCGCGCACCTTGGGCAGGTCCTCGATGCGGGGCACGACATAGAACACCTGGCCGCCGCGGAAGCGCTCGCGCATCAGCGCCTCGCGCAGCACCACCGGGTCGAAGGGCAGGATGAAGGTGCGCACGGCCAGCCGATCGACCGGCGGGGTGGCGATGATGCTCATCTCGCGCACGCCGGTCAGTGCGAGTTGCAGCGTGCGCGGGATCGGCGTGGCGGTCAGCGTCAGCACATGCACATCCGCGCGGAGCTGCTTCAGCCGCTCCTTGTGCGCGACACCGAAATGCTGCTCCTCGTCCACGATCAGGAGACCGAGTTCGCTGAACTGGATGCCCTTGGAGAGCAGCGCATGCGTGCCGACGACGATGTTGATCGAACCGTCGGCAAGGCCGCGCTTCACCTCGGCGGCCTCCTTCGCGCCCACCATGCGCGAGAGCTGGGCGATCCGAACGGGGAAGCCGCGGAAGCGGTCGAGGAAGGTGCGGTGGTGCTGGCGCGCGAGCAGCGTGGTCGGCACGACGACGGCGACCTGTGCGCCCGACATCGCGGCGATGAAGGCGGCGCGCAGCGCCACCTCGGTCTTGCCGAAGCCGACATCGCCGCAGATCAGCCGGTCCATCGGCCGGCCCGCCGCGAGATCCTCCAGCACGTCGGCGATCGCGCGCGCCTGGTCCTCGGTCTCGGCATAGGGGAAGCGGGCACAGAACTCGTCCCACAGCCCCTCGGGCGGCAGCAGCGTGGCGCCGTCCTTCAGCCGCCGCGCGGCCGCGACCTGGATCAGCTGTGCGGCCATGTCGCGGATGCGCGACTTCATCCGCGCCTTGCGGTTCTGCCAGGAGACGCCGCCGAGCTTGTCGAGCGCGACGCCCTCGCCCTCGCCGTAGCGGCTCAGCACCTCGATGTTCTCGACCGGCACGAACAGCTTGTCGCCGCCGTCGTAGATCAGCCGCAGGCAGTCATGCGCGGCCCCCTGCACCTCCAGCGTCACCAGCCCGTCATAGCGGCCGATGCCGTGATCCATGTGCACGACAAGGTCGCCCTCGGCGATGTCGGTCGCCTCGGCGATGAACTGGTCGGCGCGCTTGCGCCGCCGCGGCGGGCGCGAGATGCGCTCGCCGAGGATGTCCTGCTCGCCGATCACCGCGAGCCCGGGGGCGACGAAACCGCGCTCCAGCCCGAGCACGGCGAGCGCGATCGTGCCGCGCGGCAGGCGCTCGGTCTCGGGCCAGGCCTCCACGGCTTCGGTCGCCGCCATGCCGTGCTCGCCGAGCAGATGCTTCAGCCGCTCGCGCGAGCCCGCGGTCCAGGCCGCGACCACCACGCGGCGCTTCTGCGCGGCGAGCGCCTTGGCGTGCTCGGCGAGCGCGTCGAACACGTTGCCGCCCTGCGCGCGGATGTCGGTGAAGACGCGACCCGGCCGGCCGCCCGCATCCACCACCGAGGCGTCCGCATCCGCGGGCCGCGCGAAGGGTGCGAGCTGCACCACGGTGCCGCGCGCGAGCATCGCGTCCCAGCCGGCGCGGTCGAGATAGAGCCGGTCCGGCGGCAGCGGGTTATAGGGCAGTTCGCCCTCGGAGAGCCGGCGCAGCTCCGGGTTCAGACGCGCGGCGTAATGGTCCGCGATCATCTCGAGCCGGGCATCCAGCGCCGGCTCGGCCTCGTGGTCGAGGCTGACGCGCGCGCCCGGCAGATAGTCGAGCAGCGTGGCGAGCCGGTCGTGGAAGATCGGCAGCCAGTGCTCCATGCCCTGGAAGCGCCGCCGCGCCGAGACCGCCTCGTACATCGGGTCGTTCGCCGCCGCGCCGAACATCTCGCGATAGGCGGTGCGGAAGCGCGTCACCGACGCCTCGTCGAGGAACACCTCGGAGACGGGCTTCAGCTCGACGCGCTCCAGCGTCTCGGTCGAGCGCTGACTGAACGGATCGAAGCTGCGGATCGTATCGACCTCGTCGCCGAACAGGTCGATCCGCACCGGCTCCTCGCGTCCGGCCGGGAACAGGTCGATCAGGCCACCGCGCACGGCGTATTCGCCCGGCTCGATCACCGTGTTGGCGCGGCCGTAGCCGTTCGCCTCCAGGAAGGCGACGATGCGCTCCAGCCCGATCCGCGTGCCGCGCGCGAGCGGCAGCACCGCCTCGGCGAAGGCCTCGGGCACGGGCACGCGCTGAACGAGCGCGTTCACCGTGGTGAGCACAATGCGCGGCCCCGATGCGGGGGTGAGCAGGCGTGTCAGCGTGTCGATGCGCCGCGCGGTGAGTTCCGGGTTCGGCCCGACCCGGTCATAGGGCAGGCAGTCCCAGGCCGGGAACTGCAGCACCTCGACCTTGGGGGCGAAGAACGCCAGCGCCTCGGCCATGCGCGCCATGCGGGCATCGTCGCGGCAGACATGCAGGATCGGGCCCGTGTGCTCGGCGCGCGCCTGGGCAAGCAGCCAGGCGTCGTAGCCCTCCGGCGCCCCGGCCAGCGTGATCCGCTCAGCCACGCGACACCCCGCGCCGGGCCTGGGCCCAGTCCACCATCGCGCGCAAGAGCGGCGTCTCGGTCTCCGCCGGCACGGCGCGGCGGCCGGTCAGCCAGTCGAACAGGTCGGGATCGGGCAGATCGAGCACCGCCTCCAGCGAGTCGAGCCCAGCCTCGTCCATCGCCCCGATCCGCTCGGCGACGAAGCCCCCCACCAGGAGATCGGTCTCGTGCGTGCCCCGATGGCGGGCCCGGTACAGGATGCGGCGGCGTCTCGCGTCCATGGCGAACAGCTATGATCCGAACAGCGACGGGGGGCTGCCCTTCCGGCAGCCCCCCTGGGCCTGTCATATACGCGCGGCCCCCGCCCCTGTCAGCCCGTGAGCCGCCCCGAGATCCTGCATCCGCTGTTCGCCGCCCTCGCCTCGCTGCCCGGAATCGGGCCGAGGCGTGAGGCGTTGCTCGCGCGCGCGGTCGGCGGCACGCGCGCGATCGACCTGCTCTGGCACCTCCCCGAAGGCGTGATCGACCGCACCGCCCGGCCGCGACTCGACGCCGCCGTGCCGGGCCAGGTGGCGACACTGGAGGTGACGGTGCGGCGACGGCGCGAGCCCTGGAGCGATGCCGCCCCCTGGGTGATCACGGTCGAGGACGGCACGGGCGAGCTCGAAATCCTGCTGTTCGGCCGCGGCGGGGTGCGCGCCGAGCAGTTGCCGCTGGGCGCGCGGCGGCTCATCTCGGGCGAGCTCAAGCTCGACCGGGGCCGGCTGACGATGCCGCACCCGGACTTCATCCTGCCGCCCGAGCGCGCCCACGAGTTGCCCGCGATCGAACCGGTCTGGCGTCTGACGGCGGGGCTGAAGCCGTGGGAGATGCGCCGCGCGGTCGCCGCGGCCCTCGCGGTCCTGCCGGACCTGCCCGAATGGGCCGATCCCGCGCTGGTCCGGCGCGAGCGCTGGGCGCCCTGGGCCGAGGCGGTGCGGGCGGCGCACCATCCGGACTCGGCGGCCGCGCTTGCCCCGGAGCACCCGGCGCGGACCCGCCTCGCCTACGACGAACTGCTCGCCCAGCAGGTGGCGCTCGCGCTGTCGCGCCGGCGTTTCCGCACCGTGCGCGGCCGGGCGCTGACGGGCGACGGGCGGCTGCGCGCGGCCGCGCTCGCGGCGTTCGGCCATGCGCTCACGCCCGCGCAGCAGACCGCGCTCGCCGAGATCGACGCGGACCTCGCCGCGCCGACGCGGATGCTGCGGCTGCTGCAAGGCGATGTCGGCGCGGGCAAGACCATCGTCGCGCTGCTCGCGATGCTGCGCGCGGTCGAGGCCCGCGCGCAGGCGGCGTTGATGGCGCCCACCGAGATCCTCGCGCGCCAGCATCACGCGACGATCGCGCGGCTCTGCGAGGCGGCCGGAGTGCGCACGGTGCTGCTGACCGGCCGCGAGAAGGGCCGCGCGCGGGAGGCCGCCCTCACCGCCCTCGCCGACGGCTCGGCCGCGATCGCGATCGGCACGCACGCGCTGTTCCAGGAGGCGGTGTCGTTCCGTGACCTCGCCCTCGCCGTGATCGACGAGCAGCACCGCTTCGGCGTGCACCAGCGCCTGCTGCTCGGCGCCAAGGGCGGCGATGTGGATGTGCTGGTGATGACCGCGACACCGATCCCGCGCACGCTGCTGCTGACCGCCTGGGGCGACATGGATGTCTCGCGGCTGACGGGCCGCCCGCCTGGCCGGCGCCCCGTCACCACGCTGGCCAAGCCCGCCGGCAAGATCGCCGAGGTGGTGGAGGCGGTGGGGCGGCGCATCGCCGCGGGCGCGCGCGTCTATTGGGTCTGCCCGCTCGTCTCCGAAAGCGAGGAGACCGATCTCGCCGCCGCCGAGGCGCGCTTCGCCGATCTCGCGCGCCACTTCCCCGGCAAGGTCGGGCTTGTGCATGGCCGCATGAAAGGCCCCGCGAAGGACACGGCGATGGCGGACTTCGCGTCTGGGCGGACGGCGATCCTGGTCGCGACCACGGTGATCGAGGTCGGCGTCGATGTGCCCGAGGCCAGCGTGATCGTGATCGAGCACGCCGAGCGCTTCGGGCTCGCGCAGCTCCATCAGCTGCGCGGCCGCGTCGGGCGCGGGACCGAGGCCTCCTACGCGCTGCTGCTCTACGACGAGGCGCTGACCGAAACGGCCCGCAAGCGCATCGAGATGCTGTGCGCCACCGACGACGGGTTCGTGATCGCCGAGGCCGATCTCGACCTGCGCGGCGGCGGCGAGGCGCTGGGCACGCGCCAGTCCGGCCCGCCGCAGTTCCGGCTCGCCGATCTGCCCGCGCACAAGGAGCTGATCGCGCTCGCGCGCGACGATGCGGCGCTGCTGCTGGAGCGCGACCCCGGGCTCGCCTCGCCGCGCGGGGCGGCGGTGCGGCTCTTGCTGCATCTGTTCGAGCGCGAGGCGGTGATCGGGACGCTGCGCGCAGGGTGACCGCTCAGGACGGCGGCGGATCGAGCTCCCGTCGCATCAGCAGCAGCGTCCAGTCGCGCCCCCGCCAGCGATACCCAGCGGGCTCGCGGCCATAGACCGTGAAGCCGAGCCGTTCGTAGAGCCGCCGCGCCGCGCCGGACTCCTCGGCAACCGAGAGTTTCGCAATCGCGATCCCGGCGCGCGCGAGCCGGGCGAGCGCCTCCTCGACGAGCGCCGCGCCGATGCCCGCGCCACGCGCCTCGGGCGCGACATAGACCGAGACGATCTCGGCGGTGTGGCGGGTCTTGGCGGTCTGGCCCTGATAGGTGCCGCAGATGCCGACCAGCGCGCCGCCGCGCTCGGCGCCGAGCAGGAAGGTCGCCGGGCAGGGCGCCTCCAGGGAGGCCTCCATCGGCAGCCGCTCGACCCCCGCCTCCTCCTCGGCGGTGCGGCCGAAGCTCGCCGGGTCCTCGGCGAGCGCGCGGGCGCGCAGACCCCGGAACGCGACGCGATCCGCCGCCGTCAGCAGCCGGACGATCACCCCTTCGCCAGCCGGTCGAACGCCATCAGCCGCGCGATCAGCGCCGGCATCGCGGCGAGCGGCAGCATGTTCGGTCCGTCCGAGGGCGCGCGGTCGGGATCGGGATGCGTCTCGATGAACACCGCCGCGACGCCGACCGCGACGGCCGCGCGCGCCAGCACGGGCGCGAAGCGGCGATCGCCGCCCGAGGCGCTGCCCTGCCCGCCGGGCGCCTGCACCGCGTGCGTCGCGTCCATCACCACCGGGTAGCCGGTCTCGGCCATGATCGGCAGCGACCGCATGTCGGCGACCAGCGTGTTGTAGCCGAAGCTCGCCCCGCGTTCCGTCAGCAGGATATTGTCGTTGCCCGTGGAGGCGATCTTGGCGGCGACATTCGCCATGTCCCATGGCGCGAGGAACTGGCCCTTCTTCACGTTCACCACGCGGCCGGTGCGGCCTGCCGCCAGCAGCAGATCGGTCTGGCGGCAGAGGAAGGCGGGAATCTGGATCACGTCCACGGCTTGCGCCGCCGGTCCCACCTGGTCCTCGGCGTGCACATCCGTCAGCACCGGCACGCCGAGCGCCTCGCGGATCTCAGCCAGGATCGCGAGCCCCTTCTCCATGCCGACCCCGCGCGCGCCCGAAATGCTCGTGCGGTTCGCCTTGTCGTAGGACGCCTTGAAGATCAGCCCGATCCCGGCCGTGCGCGCCATCTCCGCGAGTGCGGAGGCGACCTCCAGCGCGTGGTCGCGGCTCTCGATCTGGCACGGGCCCGCGATCAGCACGAGGGGGCGATCGTTGCCGAGCTCGAGCGTACCCACGCGGACGAGGCGCGCGCTCACCAGTAGCCCCGCATCAGCTCATCGGCCCAGCCCGGCTCGCGCACCGCGCCGCGCGGCGCGAAGCCCGCCATCCACGGCTTGAGATCGAGCACGGGGGTGCCGTCGATCGCATCCAGCCCGGCGACGTGCAGCACCGTGCCCTCGATGCGCAGCACGCGGCAGATCGTCAGCCCGATGCGGTTCGGCCGGTCCTTGCCGCGCTGGGCGAAGATGCCGACGCGCGGCCAGGCGGCGTTGCCGCGCGGATGGCGCGCGCCGGTCGCGACCCCGGCCTCGTCCACGCGATCGAACAGGAACACCACCTCGGCATGGCTGAACGCATCGAGCCCCAGCAGCGCGTCGGGGCCGAAGCGCGCGGTGTCGAGCTCGATCCGCGCGGCCTCGGCGTCCCAGCCGTCATCGGTCGGCGCGGCCCGCGTCGAGCGCACCACGCCGATGGGCCGCATGACGATCGGGCTCACACCAGCCGCGCCTGCTTCACCGCAGCCTCGATGAACGAGGCGAACAGCGGGTGCGGACTCAAGGGCCGGCTCTTCAGCTCGGGATGGAACTGCACGCCGATGAACCACGGGTGCCCCGGCAGCTCGACGATCTCGGGCAGCGTGCCGTCCGGGCTCATGCCGGAGAACAGCAGGCCGTTCTCCTCCAGCATCGGCTTGTAGCGGATGTTCACCTCGTAGCGGTGGCGATGGCGCTCGCTGATGCGCGCCGCATCGTAGATCGAGCGCACCAGCGACCCTGGCTGCAACACGCAGGGATAGGCGCCGAGCCGCATCGTGCCGCCGAGATCGCCGCCTTCGTCGCGCCGCTCGACCTCGTTGCCGCGCGTCCATTCCGTCAGCAGACCGACGACGGGATGCTCGCAGGGTCCGAACTCGGTCGAGGAGGCGCCATCCAACCCTACGATATTGCGCATCGCCTCGATCACCGCCATCTGCATGCCGAAGCAGATGCCGAAGAACGGCACGCGGCGTTCGCGCGCGAAGCGCACCGCCTCGATCTTGCCGGGCGTGCCGCGCTCGCCGAACCCGCCGGGGACGAGGATGCCGTGCACGCCCTCCAGCCGGTGGATCGCGCCAGGGGTTTCGAAGATCTGGCTGTCCACCCAGTCGAGATTGACGCGCACGCCATTGGCGATGCCGCCATGCGTCAGCGCCTCGGCGAGCGATTTGTAGCTGTCGAGCAGGTTCGTGTACTTGCCGACCACCGCGATCGTCACCTCGCCCTCGGGCGCGCGCACGGTGTCGACGATGCGCTGCCAGGCGGTGAGATCAGGCTCCTCCTCGTGCGGCAGGCCGAAATGGCGCAGCACCTCGCGATCGAGCCCCTCGCGGTGATAGGCGATCGGCACGGCGTAGATCGTGTCCACGTCCAGCGCCGGGATCACCGCCTCCTGGCGGACGTTGCAGAAGAGCGCGATCTTGCGCCGCTCACCCTCCGGGATCGGGCGGTCGCACCGGCAGAGCAGGATCTGCGGCTGGATGCCCACGCCCAGCAGCTCCTTGACGCTGTGCTGGGTCGGCTTGGTCTTCAGCTCGCCGGCAGACGGGATGTAGGGCACCAGCGTCAGGTGCACGAACAGCGCGCGCGCGGGCCCGATCTCGTTGCCGAGCTGGCGGATCGCCTCCAGGAACGGCAGGGACTCGATGTCGCCGACCGTCCCGCCGATCTCGACCAGCACGAAATCGGGCTCGGCGCCGTCCGGCATGGTGGCGGGCGCGGTGATCGTCTCCTTGATCGCATCCGTGACGTGCGGGATCACCTGCACCGTGCCGCCGAGATAGTCCCCGCGCCGTTCGCGCGCGATCACCGTGGAGTAGATCCGGCCCGTGGTGGCGTTGTCGGCCCTGGTCGCATCCACACCGGTGAAGCGCTCGTAATGGCCGAGATCGAGATCGGTCTCGGCCCCGTCATCGGTGACGTAGACCTCGCCGTGCTGATACGGGCTCATCGTGCCCGGATCGACGTTGAGATAGGGGTCGAGCTTGCGCAGCCGCACGCGGAAGCCGCGGGCCTGGAGCAGCGCGCCGAGGCTTGCGGAGGCTATTCCCTTGCCGAGGGAGGAGACCACGCCGCCCGTGATGAACACGTATCGCGTCATGGACCCCCCTGATACGCGCGTTCGGTGCCCCGCCACAACCGGGGCGGGCGCAGGTCAGCCAAATGGCCGGATTTTCAGTTGGTCGGGACGGCGGGCAGCGACGGCAGCGCCGGCGCCGGCGCGGTCGGGGCCGGCGAATCGAGCAGGGACCGCGGCTGGCGGGTGCCCTGGTTGATCAGCGCCAGCGCCAGGCTGAGCACGAAGAACAATGTGCCGAGGATCGCGGTGGTGCGGGTCAGCAGGTTCGCCGTGCCGCGCCCGGTCATGAAGCCGCCCATGCCGCCCGAGGAGCCGATGCCGAGGCCGCCGCCCTCGCTGCGCTGGACCAGCACGACGACGATCAGCGACAGCGTCACCAGCAGGTGGATGATGAGAAGGACTGAGCTCATGGGTTCCTCGGGTCGGGCGGGGGGCCCCGCGCGATCGGCGGGGTTGTAGCGGCTCGGGCTGGCGGGCGCCACCCCCAGCGGGCTCACACCTGAGCCGCGGCGGCGATCGCCAGGAAATCCTCCGCCACCAGGCTGGCCCCCCCCACCAGCGCCCCCCCCACCTCCGGCAGCGCCAGGATCGCCGCCGCGTTCGCGGGCTTCACGCTGCCGCCGTAGAGGATCAGCACGCGCCCGCCGGCCGCGCCGAACCGCTCGCCCAACACGCGGCGGATCATCGCGTGCATGGCGGCGATGTCGGCCTCGGTCGGGGTGCGCCCGGTGCCGATCGCCCAGACCGGCTCATAGGCCACCACGCCCGTGCCGGCGAACCCGTCCGGCAGCGACCCCGCGAGCTGCGCCGCCACCACCGCCTCCTGCCGCCCGGCCTCGCGCTCGGGCCAGGTCTCGCCGACGCAGACGATCGGCACGAGACCCGCCGCCAGCGCGGCCGCGGCCTTGGCGCGCACCTCGGCGTCGGTCTCGCCGTGGTCGGTGCGGCGCTCGGAGTGGCCGAGGATCACCGCGGTCGCACCCGCGTCCTTCAGCATCGCCGCCGACACGTCGCCGGTATGCGGCCCAGCCACCTTGGCGTGGCAGTCCTGCGCGCCCACTGCCACGCCCGAGCCCAGCATCACGTGCGCGAGAGTGCCGACCAGGGTGAAAGGCGGGCAGATCAGCAGGTCGCAGGGCGGCGGCGCGGCCGAGACGGCCTCGCGGATCGCGCCGGCGAGCCGCGCGCCGGGCACGCTCAGCCCGTTCATCTTCCAGTTCCCGGCGATCAACTGTCTCGGCATGGCGGTCCTCCTCGCCCCCGCCTCTCCCACGGCCGCGCGACCCCGCGCAAGCCCGTGCGTTGCCGGGGCCGGCCGGCTGCTCTAGGGTCCGCGCCCGTTCGAGAGCGCCCACGGAGCCGCCGCGCCCGATGCTGACCGCCATCCGCAATTCGCTGAACCACTGGATCGCCAAGGGTCTGTTCCTGCTGCTGATCGTCGCCTTCGCGGTCTGGGGCATCGAGGATTTCGTGCGCGGGGGCGGCGCCGACCGGTCGGTCGCCACGGTGGCGGGCGAGAAGGTGTCGCTCGCCGAGGCGACGGATGCGTACCAGCGCGAGATTTCGCAGCTCCGGCGCAGCTTCGGCGGCCAGTTCGAGCCGACCGAGGAGGTGCGCCGCGCGATCGCGGAAGCCACGGTCGCCCGGCTGGTCGCGCTGCGCGCGATCAGCGCCGAGGCCGCCCAGCGCGGCGTCGTGGTCACCGACGACGCCTTGCGCGCGACCATCCTCTCAGCACCCGGGTTCCAGGGGCCGGACGGGCGGTTCTCGCGGCTGCAGTTCGACTCGTTCCTGCGCAACAACGGGCTGACCGAAGGGCGCTTCCTCGATCTGCTGCGCAGCGATCTCGCGCGCCAGCAGCTCGTGGGCTCGGTGCGCGCGGGGGCGGCGGCACCGCAGACGCTCGCGCGCGCGGTGCAAGCCTTCCACGCCGAACAGCGCGTGGCCGATCTCGTCGAGCTGCCCCTGATGGCCGCCCCCGCCCCGCCCGAGCCGACCGAGGCGCAGCTCGCGCGCTTCCACGAGAACAATGCCGATCTGTTCTCCGCGCCCGAGTTCCGCCAGTTCGACCTCGTCCTGCTCTCGCCCGAGGATGTCGCGCGCGAGATCCGCCTCTCGGACCGCGAGCTGCGCGAGGCCTTCGAGGAGCGGCGCGCCGAGTTCGCCACCCCCGAGCGCCGGCGCATCGCCCAGGCGGTGGTGCCCGACCGCGAGGCCGCGCGCGCGATCGCCGAGGCCTGGCGCGCCGGCGCGGACTTCGCCGCGATCGCGGCCCAGGCCCAGGCGGCCGGCGGCAGCGCGATCGAGCTCGGCCTGATCGACCGCTCCGGCCTGCCGCTGCCCGAGCTCGCCGATCCGGCCTTCGCCGCATCCGCCGGCGCCGTCACCGATCCGGTGCAGAGCCCGTTCGGCTGGCACGTGCTGCACGTCGCCGCGATCGAGCCAGGGCGCGAGCAGGGCTTCGAGGCGGTGAAGGACGAGCTCGCGCGGATCGTCGCCCTCGAACGCGCAGCCGACCTGATCTATGCGCGCGCGAACCGGATCGAGGACAGCATCGCCGAGGGCATCCCGCTGACGGAGGTCGCGCGGCGGCACGAGTTCAGGCTCATCCAGGCGACGATGGATGCCGAAGGCCGCGACCCCGACGGCAACCGGATCGAGCTCGGCCCGGAGGCCGGGGAGATCATCTCGGCCGTGTTCGAGTCCCGGATCGGCGAGACCACCCGGCTCAGCGAGACGCGTGGCGGGGTGTTCTACGCCGTGCATGTCGGGTCCGTGACCCCGCCGGCGCTGCGTCCGCTGGCCGAGGTGGAGCGCGAGGTGCGCGCGGCCTGGGAACGCGCCGAGCGGCGCCGCGCGATCGAGGAGCAGGCCGCGGCGCTGATCGCCGAGACGCGCGTGGGCCGTCCGCTCGACGAGGTGGCGCGCGCGGCCGGCTGGTCGCCCCGCCGCACCGAGCCGTTCACGCGCGATGTGCGCGGCGGCACCTTCCCGCCGCAACTCGCCGCCGCGCTGTTCGCGCTCAAGCGCGGCGAGGCGACGATGATCGAGACCGGCTCGGGCTTCGTGGTGGCGGCCGTCGCGGAGATCATTCCGGGCGCGGCCGAGGGCCCGGCGATCGCGGCGCGCCAGCAGGAACTCGCCGAGGCGCTGGCGGGCGATCTCGAGGCGCAGTTCGTGCAGGCGCTGCGCGATCGCGCCGATGTCCGCATCGTGCCCGGGGCCACCCGCCTGATCGCGGGCGACAGCCCATGAGCCCGAAACTGCCGGATGCGGCGATGTTCCGGGCCCGCTACGAGTCCGGCATCCCGCAACTGCTCTGGACCACCACGGTCTCGGACCTGGAGACGCCGGTCTCGGCGTTCCTGAAGCTCGCCGCCGGAAGGCCGAACTCGGTGCTGCTGGAGAGCGTCGAGGGCGGGGCGGCGCGCGGGCGCTACTCCATCATCATGCTCGACCCGGATCTCGTCTGGCGCGCGCGCGGCGATCGGGCCGAGGTGAACCGCTTCGCGCTGACCGATCCGAACGGCTGGCGCGAGGAGCCGGACGGCGCGCTCGCCTCGCTGCGCCGGCTGCTCGCCGAGAGCCGCGTCGAGGTGCCGACGGGCCTGCCGCCGATGAGCGCGGGCGTGGTGGGCTATCTGGCCTACGACTTCGTCCGCCGGATCGAGCGCATCCCGGAGACCAATCCCGATCCGCTCGGCCTGCCCGACGGCATCCTGATGCGCCCGACGATCGTCGCGGTGTTCGACACGGTGGCCGACACGCTGACCTTCGCCACCACCGTGCGGCCGCAGCCGGGGATCGACGCCGAGACCGCGCGCGCCGCCGCCGAAGCCCGCCTCGCCGCGGCCGCCGCCGCGATGGCGCGGCCGCTGCCCCCGCCACCGGCCGCGCCCGCCTCGCCGCCCGATCTCGGCGCCGTGCGCAGCAACATGACCAAGGAGCAGTACAAGGCGGCGGTCGCCAAGGCGGTCGAGTACATCCACGCGGGCGATGCGTTCCAGATCGTGCCCAGCCAGCGCTTCGCCGTGCCCTTCGCCCTGCCGCCCTTCGCGCTCTATCGCTCTCTGCGCCGGCTCAACCCCTCGCCGTTCCTGTTCTTCCTCGATTTCGGCGGCTTCGCGATCGTCGGCTCCTCGCCCGAGATCATGGTGCGGCTGCGCGAGGGCACGGTCACGATCCGCCCGCTCGCCGGCACCCGCCCGCGCGGCGCGACGCACGAGGAGGATCTCCGCCTCGAACAGGACCTGCTGAACGATCCGAAGGAGCGCGCCGAGCATCTGATGCTGCTCGATCTCGGTCGCAACGATGTCGGCCGGGTCGCCGCGATCGGCACGGTGCGGGTGAAGGAGCAGTTCACGATCGAACGCTACAGCCACGTCATGCACATCTCCTCGCATGTCGAGGGGCGACTGCGGCCGGGGCTCGATGCGGTGGATGCGCTGATGGCGGGATTCCCGGCCGGCACGCTCTCGGGCGCGCCGAAGGTCCGGGCGATGGAGATCATCGAGGAACTGGAGCCCGAGCGGCGTGGAATCTATGGCGGCTGCATCGGCTACTTCGCCGCCGGCGGCGACATGGACACCTGCATCGCGCTGCGCACGGCCGTGGTGAAGGACGGCACGATGTACGTGCAGGCGGGTGCCGGCGTGGTCGCGGACAGCGACCCCGAGACCGAGTACCAGGAGACGGTGCACAAGGCGCGCGCACTCATCCGCGCGGCCGAGGAGGCGGTGCGCTTCGCCGCAGGTGCGGGGCGGTAGAGGTTTCCCCGCGCGCCTCTTCGCCTGATCAGGGTCGTTCCCCCGATCGGGATCCGCCCTACCCCTTCACCTTCTTCACGACCGCCTTGCCGAGATCCTTCGCCGGCTCCTTCAGCACGTCCTTCAGCGTGTTGACGGCGGGCTTCAGCCCCGCCGCGTTCCTGGTCGCGATCGCCGAGGCGACGGTCAGCAGCGCGGCGCCGATCGCGATCGCCTGGCGCACCTTGCCGATATCCTTGATCGCCTTGCGCGCCCGCCTCGTTTCGCGGTTGATCGCCTCGATGCTCGTCTCGGCCTCGGCGAGCAGCGCGCCGACCGCGAGGGTGCGGATGCGCGCGGCCTGGCTCTGCAGGTCCCAGGCGAGGTCCTCGAGCTCGCGCACCTCGTCCTTGGTCAGCGTCTCGTAATCGGCCATCAGCCGGTCCATCACCGCCTTGGCCGCCTCGCCCATCTCGCGGGCGACGTCGAAGCCGTCGGTCACCTCGGGCATCGCACCCCTCCCCTAGAGCACCGCGGTCCTGAGCAGGCGGCCGATGGTGCGGAGCTGGCTGTTCACCGCGCGGATCTGGCGCAGCGTCTCCTCGGCCGAGAGCCGGTCGCGGTTGTCGTGGAGCGTCTGATGCCCCTCGCCGATCCGGCGCATCGCGGCGATGAAGCCGTCGCGCGCGGCCGCGCGCGCATCGATCTCGGCCAGTCGCTGCATGCGCCACTCCCGCAGCGCCCTGATTCCCGCCGGATCGGAGGCGCGGCGGATCGTCAGATCGTAGGTGAACGCCGCGATCTGGCGTTCCTCGGCATCCTCGGCGGCGAGCCCCTCGGCGAAGCGGATCAGCCGCGCGGTGATGTCCTGCACCGGCGCGTTGCCGGCCTCGATCATGCGGCCGAGTTCGTGCTGGCGCCAGCGCGCGGTCACGGCGCGCGCGACGATGTCGCCGAGCGCCTGCACGCGCGGTCGCATCGCCGCATCGAACAGCCCCGCCTTCTGCGCGGCCTCGGCGAGCGGCGCGGTCGAGACCGAGACCGTGGCATCGTCGGCGAGATCGCCGAGCGCGGCCATGTAGCCGGTCAGCGCCGTGTGCAGGGCGATCAGCCCCTCGCGCAGCTCCGCGCGGTTGCCCACCTCGACAGGGCGCTCGCGGTAGAAGGCGAGCCGGTCGCCATAAGTTGCGTAGCGCTCGACCAGGCCGCGATAGTCCGCCGTGCCGGCGGCGAGGCGCGAGAAGTCGCGCACGGCCGAGAGATCGGTGCAGGCGGCGAGCGCGAGGAGCGATGCCGCAAGCACCCCGCGGAGCGTGGCCCCTATCCGCATCGTCTCTCCCTCCCGGCCGAGATGTCGAACCCTACACGATTTGATAACGAGATGCAACGGTTACGCCGTCTCAGGCGGGCTCGCCGATGCCGAGCGTCTCGGCGGCCGCCTGAGCGAAGGCGAGCAGGGCGCGGTCCCGCCCCGGTGCGGCGAGCAGGCTGAGCCCGACCGGGGCGCCGTCCACCCGCGCGACCGGCAGCGTCACCTCGGGCGCGCCCGAGAACCCGCTGATCGAGGTGACGCCGATCGTCTGCTCGCGCACGGCCATGATCTCCTCGGTCGAGGAGGAGAGCAGCGGCGCGGGCACGGGCGAGGTGGGGAACACCAGCACCCCGCCGCCGCCGAGCAGGGCGCGGATGCGCGCGCCGGCGACCGCGCGCACATGCCGGCCCCAGGCGGTCTTCGCGGGCGGCTGGTGCGGCGCGGTGTCGAACCGCCCCTGCACCGTGGGCGAGAGCTTCGGCTTCACGCCGTAGACCCACGGACCGAGCGCGGAGAGGTTCTCCTCGTTGTTGCAGGCCCGGAACGCATCGAAGAAGGTGTGCAGCCCCTCGACCGCGACCTCCACCTGCGCGGCGCGGCCGAACCGCGCCTCCAGCCGTTCGAGGGCAGGCGTGAGCGCGTTGGCCACGGCGGGGGCAGCGTTCATCCACGCCTCCTCGACCTTGAGCAGGGGCCCGAGCGCGCCTTCGCCGCCGGGCGGCAGCAGCACCTCGCCGACGCGGCGCAGCACGCCCGCGTCGCGCGCGAACCAGCCGACCGTGTCGAAGGAGGGGCCGAGCGGCAGCACGCCGCAGGGGTTCACCGCGCCCCAGCTCGGGCGGATGCCGAACACGCCGCAATAGCTCGCCGGGATGCGCACGGAGCCGGCGGTGTCGGAGCCGAGCGCGAAGTCGAACAGCCCGGCCGCCAGCCCCGCGGCCGAGCCGCAGGAGGAGCCGCCGGGATAGCGGTCGGGACAGACCGGGTTGGTCGGCGTGCCGTACCAGAGATTCTCGCCGGTCAGCCCGGCGGCGAGCTCCACCGTCTTGGTCTTGCCGACCATCGAGGCCCCCGCCTCGACCAGCATGGTGACGCAGGGCGCGGTGATCGAGGCGGGCGGATGGGTGCGTGCCCAGTCGGGGTTGCCGAAGGTGGAGACGTGGCCGGCGACGTCGAACAGGTCCTTGAGCCCGAAGGTCAGGCCGGCGAGCGGCCCGGACGCCGCCCCCGCGATCGTCACGCGCGGCCCCGGCATGAAGGCGCCGACGGGATCGCCCTCGTCCTTCGCGGCGCGCCGGCTCGTCCTGGTTGCCATCTCCACCTCCCTCGCTGTCCGTCGCCGATCCTGGCAGAGCCCGCGCGGACGCGCAGCCCCTGTCAGGGCACGGCGGCGAAGATCGCGCCCAGCAGCGCGTCGGCGAGGAAGGCGCCGGGATAGGCGAGCGCTGCGCCGAGCAGCAGCAGGAGGACGAGCCGCCGTCCGCCGTGCCCGAGCGCAGCGGCGATGCGCGCGATCCGGCCCGGACGCCGGGATCGACGCGGTGCGGTGCGGCGCGGCTTCGCCTTCCTCATGCCCTCCGTTTAGCGCGTCCGAGGCGGCGAAGCAGCAGCGCGTTCGTGACCACCGAAACGGAGGAGGCCGCCATGGCCGCACCCGCGATCACGGGCGAGAGGAAGCCCAAGGCCGCGAGCGGGATCGCGGCGGTGTTGTAGGCGAAGGCGAAGGCCAGGTTCTCGCGGATCTTGCGCAGCGTGGCGCGCGCGATCCGGATCGCCTCGGGCACCAGCAGCGGGTCGGGCCGCATCAGCGCGATCCCGGCGGTCTTGAGCGCCGCGTCCGTGCCGCCGCCGACGGCGATGCCGAGATCGGCCGCGGCCAGCGCGGGGGCGTCGTTCACCCCGTCGCCCACCATTGCGACCCTGCGACCCTCAGCCTTCAGCGCGAGCACGCGATCGGCCTTGTGCTCGGGGCTCACCTCGGCCTCGACCCGGTCGATCCCCACCGCGGCGGCGACCGTGCGCGCCGGCGCCTCGGCATCGCCGGTGAGCAGCACCGGCAGCAGCCCGAGCGCGCGCGTCTCGGCCACCGCCTCGGCAGCACCCGGCCGCAGCGTGTCGGCGAGCGCGAGCGCGCCGAGCACGCGCGGCCCTTCGGCGAGATACACCGCGGTCGCGCCCCGCGCCTCGTGCTCGGCGGCGAAGGCCGCGAAAGGTGCGGGATCGGCGCCCGCCTCCGCCATCATGCGCCGGTTGCCGAGCGCGAGCGTGCGGCCCTCGACGCTGCCCGATACCCCCCTGCCCGGCACGGCGCGGAATCCCTCGACCGCCGGCAGGGCGAGTCCCCGCTCCTCCGCCGCCCGCAACACGCCGTGCGCCAGCGGATGCTCGCTGCCCTGCTGCAGGGCAGCCGCGAGGCGCAGCGTGTCGGGATCGCCCGCCACGGCGATCACGGCGTGCCGACCCTCGGTCAGCGTGCCGGTCTTGTCGAACACCACCGTGTCGAGGCCGCGCGCGCGTTCCAGCGAGGCCGCGTCGCGGATCAGCACGCCGCGCCGCGCGGCGGCCCCCGTGCCGGCGACCAGCGCCGCCGGGGTCGCGAGGCCGAGCGCGCAGGGGCACGCGATCACCAGCACCGAAACGGCGTTGACGATCGCGGTCTCGTGCCCGGCGCCGGCGATCAGCCAGGCTACCAGCGTGACGAGCGCGATCGCCAGCACCACGGGGACGAACACGGCCGAGACGCGATCGACCAGCGCCTGCACCGGCGCCTTCGTAGCCTGGGCCGACTGCACGAGCCGCATGATGCGCGCGAGCACCGTGCCCTCGCCGGCGGCAGTGACGCGCACCGTGACCAGCCCCGCGCCGTTGACGGCGCCGGCGGTCACCGGGTCGCCAAGCGACTTCGCCACGGGACGGCTCTCGCCGGTGATCATCGCCTCGTCGGCTTCGGTCTCGCCCTGCTCGACCACGCCGTCGGCCGGGAAGGACTCGCCGGGGCGCACGCGCACCCGATCGCCGGGCCGCAGCAGCGCGGCGGGAACGCGCTGCTCGGTGCCGTCCGGGGCGATCCGTGCCGCCGTCTCGGGGCGCAGCCGGCGCAGCGCCTCGATCGCCTCGGATGTGCCGCGTTTCGCGCGCGCCTCCAGCCACTTGCCGAGATGCACGAGCGTGATGATCACCGCTGCGGCCTCGAAATAGAGCGGGCCGCCAGCAATGAGATGCCAGACAGAGAGCGCGAAGGCCGAACTGGTGCCAAGCGCGACGAGCTGATCCATGTTGCCGGCACGCGCACGCAGGCCCGCCCAGGCCGCACGGTAGAAGCGGGCTCCGCCGATCGCCTGCACCGGTGTCGCGAGCAGCAGTTGCAGCCAGGCCGGCAGCAGGTGATGGCCGGCGAGATGGAACGCCATGTCCACCAGGAACGGCGCGGTCAACACCGCGCAGAGGATCAGCACCGCCGTGCCGGTATCGAACCGTTCCGCCGCGGGCGCGCCTTCCGCCGAGGCGCTGTAGCCGGCGGCCACCACGGCAGCGATCAGCGTGTCGGCATCCGCCGCACCGCGCGCGACCCGCACCTCGGCGCTGTTCGTCGCGAGGTTCACCGCCACGCCGAGCACGCCCGGCACGGCCGCAAGCGCGCGCTCGACCCGGCCCTGGCACGAGGTGCAGGACATGCCGCCGATGCGCAGCACGACCCGCTCCTCGGGCACGCCGTAGCCCGCAGCAGCGATCGCCGCGGCGATGTGCGCGGCATCGGTCTGGCCCGGGTCGTAGGCGACCTCGGCCGTCTCGGCGGCAAGGTTCACGGTGGCGCGGGCGACGCCCGGCACGCCGGCGGCCGCGCGCTCCACGCGGCTCGCGCAGGAGGCGCAGGAGAGCCCCGAGAGGGGCAGGGTCAGGCGCGGCAGGGTCGTGTCCATGCCGCCATTCTCGCATCCTCCCGGGGGGGATCAAGGAGGGGGGATGGCCCGGGCCCCGTTGACCCGCCTTGCGTGCGCGGCCCATCCTCCGCCCCGCCATGCTGCTGCTCATCGACAACTACGACAGCTTCACCTTCAATCTCTTCCACTTCCTGGGCGATCTGGGGGCGGAGACGGAGGTGGTGCGCAACGACGCGATCAGCGTCGCCGAAGCGCTCGCCCGCCAGCCCGACGCGATCGTGCTGAGCCCCGGCCCCTGCGATCCGGACAAGGCCGGGATCTGCCTCGACCTGATCGCCGCCGCCGCCGAGGCGCGCCTGCCGCTGTTCGGCGTCTGCCTCGGCCACCAGGCGATCGGCCAGGCCTTCGGCGGCAAGGTCGTGCGGGCTCCGGCGCCGTGGCACGGCAAGGTGGACAGCGTCAGCCATGGCGGCACCGACATCTTCGAGTCCGTGCCCTCCCCGTTCCGTGCGACGCGCTATCACAGCCTGATCGTCGATCGCGACACCCTGCCCGACGCGCTGGAAACCACCGCGGTGAACGAGGCCGGGATCATCATGGGGATGCGGCATCGCGACTTGCCGATCTTCGGCGTGCAGTTCCACCCCGAGTCCATCGCCTCCGAGCACGGCCACCGGATCCTCGGCAATTTCCTCGCGATCGCGCGCAAGCTGAACCGCGTGCCGGAGCCGGCATGAGCGATGGGTCGCTGCCGTCCCTGAAGCCGGTGATCGCGCGGCTCGCCGAGGGCGAGGCGCTGAGCGAGGCCGAAGCCGAGGCCGCGTTCGACACGCTGATGGCGGGCGAGGCGACGCCGGCGCAGATCGCCGGCCTGCTGATGGCCTTGCGCGTGCGCGGCGAGACCGTGGACGAGATCACCGGAGCGGCGCGGGTGATGCGCGCGCGCATGAGCGCGATCGCTGCCCCGGCAGGCGCGATCGATGTCTGCGGCACGGGCGGCGATGCCCAGGGCACGGTGAACATCTCCACCACCGTCGCCTTCGTGGTGGCGGGGTGCGGCGTGGCGGTCGCCAAGCACGGCAACCGCGCGATCTCCTCGCGCTCGGGCGGCGCGGATGTGCTGGGCGCGCTCGGCGTGACGATCGACGCGCCGTTCCCGGTGCTGGAGGAGGCGCTCAAGCAGGTGCGCGTCGCGTTCCTGATGGCGCCGCGCCACCACGCGGCGATGCGCCATGTCGCGGGGCCGCGCGTGGAGCTCGGCGTGCGCACGATCTTCAACGTGCTCGGCCCGCTCGCCAACCCCGCGCGGGTGAAGCGCCAGCTGGTCGGCGTGTTCGGCCGGAAATGGCTGCGTCCGCTCGCCGAGACGCTCGGCCGGCTCGGCGCCGAGCGCGCCTGGGTGGTGCACGGCTCGGACGGGCTGGACGAACTCACCGTGACGGGCGAAAGCCACGTCGCGGAGTGGCACGAGGGGCGGGTCCGCGAGTTCACGGTGAAGCCGGCCGATGCCGGGCTCAAGCTTGCCTCGCCGGCGGCGCTGAAGGGCGGCGATGCGGCCGAGAACGCCGAGGCGCTGCGCGCGGTGCTGGGCGGGATCGCCGGGCCGTATCGCGATGCCGTGCTGCTGAACGCGGCCGCGGCGCTGATCATCGCCGGCCGCGCGGGCGACCTGAAGGAGGGCGTGGCGCTGGCGGCGAAATCGATCGATTCCGGGGCGGCGCGCGCGGCGCTCGACGCGCTGATCGCGATCACCCGCAGCGAGGGCCGGGCATGACCGCCTTGCCGGATGCGCTCGCGCGGATCTGCGCCCGCACGCGCGAGGACGTGGCCGTGCGCAAGGCCGCCCGCCCCGAGGCCGCGCTGCGGCGCGAGGCCGAGGCCGCCTCCCCGCCGCGCGGCTTCCTCGCCGCGCTGCGCCGTGCCGCCGCCTCCGGGCGGATGGGGCTGATCGCCGAGATCAAGAAGGCCTCGCCCTCGGCCGGGCTGATCCGCCCCGACTTCGACCCCCCTGCCCTGGCGCGGGCCTATCGCGACGGCGGAGCGGACTGCCTCTCGGTGCTGACCGACGCGCCGTTCTTCCAGGGCGCGCCCGAATACCTCGTCGCGGCGCGCGCGGCGGTCGATCTGCCGGTGCTGCGCAAGGACTTCATGCTCGACCCGTGGATGGTGCTGGAGGCGCGCGCCATGGGGGCGGACTGCATCCTGCTCATCATGGCCTGCCTATCGGACGCGGAGGCCGCCGCGCTGGAGGCCGCGGCCGAGGCGCTCGGCATGGACGTGCTGGTCGAGGTGCATGACGAGGCGGAGCTCGACCGGGCGCTGAAGCTGCGCACACCCCTGCTCGGGATCAACAACCGCAATCTCAAGACCTTGAAGACCGATCTTGCGACGACCGAGCGGCTCGCCGCACGGGTCGGACCCGAGCGGTTCCTGGTCGCGGAGAGCGGCATCCGCACGCCCGCGGATGTCGCGCGCATGCGGGCGGCCGGCGCGCGCGCGCTGCTGGTCGGCGAGAGCCTGATGCGCGAGCACGATGTGGCGGCCGCGACGAAGGCGCTTCTCGCATGAGCGGGCTCACCCATTTCGACGCCCAGGGCAACGCGGTGATGGTCGATGTCTCGGCCAAGGCCACGACCGAGCGCACGGCCACGGCGAAGGGCCGGGTGGTGATGGCACCCGAGACGCTCGCCGCGATCACCGGCGGCGCGATCAAGAAGGGCGATGCGCTGGCGGTCGCCCAGCTCGCCGGCATCATGGCGGCCAAGCGCACCTCCGAGCTGATCCCGCTCTGCCACCCCCTCCCGCTCACCTCCGTGAAGGTCGCGCTGACCCCGAACGCGGCCGAGCACGCGGTCGAGATCGAGGCGACCGTGAAGACCGCCGGCCAGACCGGCGTGGAGATGGAGGCGCTGACCGCCGTCTCGGTCGCCGCGCTGACGCTCTACGACATGGTGAAGGCGATCGATCGCGGCCTGCGCATCGAGGCGGTGCGGCTCACCCACAAGGCGGGCGGCAAGTCCGGCACCTACGAGGCGGCGTGATGCTGTCGGTCGAGGAGGCGCGCGCGCGGATCGTCGCCGCGCTGAGGCCCGTGGGGACCGAGTGGGTCAACATCGCGGACGCGTGGGGTCGCGTGCTCGCCGCGCCCGTGACCGCCCGGCACGACAAGCCGCTCGCCGATGTCTCGGCGATGGACGGCTACGCCGTGCGCGGCGCCGACTGCGCCACGGTGCCGGTGCGGCTCCGCGTGATCGGCAGTGCCCCGGCAGGCCACCCTTTCGCCGGCACGGTCGGCCCGGGCGAGGCGGTGCGGCTGTTCACCGGCAGCGTGATCCCGGTGGGCGCGGATGCGGTGATCATCCAGGAGGACACCGATCTCGGGCAGGACACGGTCGAGGTCCGCTTCGCCCCGCGCCCCCGCCAGCACATCCGCCGCCGCGCCGGCGACTTCGCCGCCGGCGACACGCTGCTCGCCCCCGGCCGGCGCCTGACCGCGCGCGACATCGGCATCGCCGCCTCGGCCGACCGGCCCTGGCTCGCGGTGCACCGCCGCCCGCGCGTCGCGATCCTCTCCACCGGCGACGAGGTCGCGCGCCCCGGCGAGCCGGTGCCGGCGGGCGGCGTGATCTCGTCGAACAGCCTCGCGCTCGCCGCGATGGTGCGCGCCGCGGGCGGCGAGCCCATCGATCTCGGCATCGCGCCGGACGACCTCGACACCATCGCCGAGGCCGCGCGCGGCGCCACCGGCTGCGACCTGATCGTCACCTCGGGCGGGGCCTCGGTCGGCGCGCATGACCTGGTGCGCGACGCGCTCGCCCCCGCCGGGCTGGAGCTCGCGTTCTGGAAGATCGCGATGCGGCCGGGCAAGCCGTTCATGTTCGGCCGGGTCGGTTCGACGCCGCTGCTCGGCCTGCCGGGCAACCCGGTCTCGGCGCTGGTCTGCGGGCTGCTGTTCCTCGTGCCCGCGATCGAGAAACTCGCCGGGCTGCCGGGCGAGGCGCCGCGTCCCGTGCGCGCGATCGCCGGCGCGGCACTGAAGGCGAACGACCACCGCGCGGATCATCTGCGGGCCGCGCTCGCGCGGCAGGAGGACGGTACGCTGGTCGCGACCCCCTTCCCGGTGCAGGACAGCTCGCTGATGGCCGGGCTCGCGCGCGCCGAGGCGCTGATCCTGCGCCCGCCGCACGCGCCGGCGGTGGCGGAGGGCGAGGCCGTGGAGGTGCTGCTCCTCGGCGGGCGCGACATCTGAGCCTCGCGCCCGGGCCGCGCTGGCAACCATCCGCGCCTCGGCGCATTGTTCCGCCGATGCGTCCCGGCGTCGTCCTCACCCTGCTGCTCCTGGCCGCCCCCGGCTGCGCCTGGATCGAGCGCGAGTTCGCACCACCGCCGGAGCGCGAATCCGAACCCTCGCCGGCCGAGCGCGATCGCGCACGGGCCGAGGCGCTCTATCGCGAAGGCATCCGGTTGATGAATCCGCCGCCGGGCGGCACGGCCGACCCGGACCGCGCGGCGCGGCTGATCGAGGAGGCGGCGACCCTCGGCCATCCCGACGCGCAGATGCTGTTGGCGGCGAGCTACCTCTACCGTCCGGACGGCACGCGCAATCCGGCCGTGGCGGCGCCGTGGCTCGAGCGCGCGGCACGGCAGGGGCATGTCGAGGCGCAGCTTCAGCTCGCGCGGCTGATCGAGGCGGGCGACGGCGTGCCGCGCGAGCCCGCCTGGGCGGCCGTCTGGTTCCAGCGCGCCGCCGAACGCGGCAGCGCCGAGGCGCAGTTCGCGCTCGCGCTGATGCAGATCGCCGGCGCCGGCACCGCGCGCGACGAGGCCGAGGCGCTCGCCCGCCTGACGCTCGCCGAGCGCGGCGGCGTGACCGCGGCGACGCGCTACCGCGAGGCGCTGGAAGCCCGCGTTCCGGCGGAGGACGCCCAGGCCGCGCTCGCCCGGATCCAGCGCCAGGCCGCGCGCGGCGGCGTGCCGGCGGTCGATCGCCCGCTGGTGCGCTTCGCCCAATCGGCCCTGGTGACGCTCGGCCTCGATCCCGGGCCCGTCGATGGGCTCGATGGGCCGAACACGCGCGCGGCGCTGCGGCAGTTCGCCGCGCGCGAGGGTGTCACCGGGGCGGCGCCCTATGCGCCGGCGATGATCACGCGCCTGCGCGAACGGATGCGTTAGCGCCCCGCCGCTTCTCCTGCGCTATCCGCCCCAGGGCCCGGAGCGGTGGTCGCCGCGATGATCGACATGATCGCCGCGCTGGTGCCCCCAATGGTCGCCGCGCCCGACCACGCCGATCGCGGGATTGGTCGGCGGCAGGCCGAGCAGCGAATCCACCTGGGCCACCACCGCTGGACTGAGCGGCTTGTTGGCCGCGTCCTTCAGCTGCTGCGAGCGGGCCGCGGCGATCGCCGCATTTCGCGCGGCGATCTCGGCGCGCGTGCTGGTCGGCATCGCGAGTGCCGCGAGCATGGCCTGCTCGTAGGCGGCGATCCGGCCGACCTGCGAGTGCGGCGCGGCGTTCGCGCGCGCCACCGGCGAGGCATGGGCCGCGTTCAGCGCGCCGAGCGCGCTCGCCAGCGACCCGTGATGCGGCCCCGGGCCGCGATGCCCCGGACCCGGGCGGCCGTGGTGATCGTGCCCGCGATCGGGACCACGCGCATGGTCGCGCCCGCCGCGGCCGCGATCGTCATCCCGGCCCCAACCGCGGCCGACATCGTCGCCGCGCCCCCGGCCATGCGCGCCCGGGCCGTGTGCGTGGCCGCCGCGGCTCCCGCCGTGAACATGACCGCCGTAATGGTCGCCGCGCCCGCCAAAGCCATGATCGCCACCGCGACCGCCGCCTCGGCCGCCGGCATTGGCCTGACCGCCATGCCCTGCGGGGCCTCCGGCATGGGCGCCACCGCCCCGACCGCCGTGATCACCGCCGCCCCGACCACCGCCATGGTCACCATGGCCGCCGGGACCGCCAGCCTGACCGGCGCCGTGGCCGCCGCCACCTCCATGACCGCCGCCACCTCCATGACCGCCGCCACCACCCTGGCCGCCGCCATTGCCGCCGCCGCGCGCCCAGGCCCCGAGATCACCGGAATCGGGCTTCGGCAGTGGGCCCAGGGCGAGCGCGCCGCCGGCCAGAAGGATCACCGACAGGCGCAGGCCGCACGAGGTCCTGAAACGCATGATGACGCTCCCTCGGTGTGACGCACGGGGCGATCAGCCGATTCGCCGGTGCACGGAGGCGCCGGCGAAGGGGCCGTCACTCCGACGCCATCAGGCTATTCCCCGGATTGGCGCCGGGCAATGACGGAGCGATGGCCGAAATGCGTCGGCGCTGTTCCGGGGATTCCGACCAGGCGCGCGAAACCGCTTGCCCCGACGCGGAGCACGGACATAGAACATCCGGCAGGTTGCCGGTTTGTTCCGGCCACCAGCCTGGGAAGGAGAACCGCCGGTCATGCTGACCCGCAAGCAGCACGAGCTCCTGATGTTCATCGACCGGCACCTGCGCCAGACCGGGTTCTCGCCGTCGTTCGAGGAGATGAAGGAGGAGCTCGGGCTGAAGTCGAAGTCGGGCATCCACCGGCTGATCACCGCGCTGGAGGAGCGAGGGTTCATCCAGCGCCGCGCCCACCGCGCCCGCGCGCTCGAAGTGATCCGCCTGCCCGAGACCGGAATGCGCGCCCGCGAGGCCGCCCAGGTGCCCTTCGCGCCCAACGTGATCCGCGGCAACTTCGCCCCCCAGATCGCCGGCGCCCGCCAGGCGGCGGAGGCCCAGGCGGTCTCGCTGCCGCTCTACGGCCGGATCGCCGCCGGCCTGCCGATCGAGGCGCTGCGCGATTCGAGCGAGACCATCGACGTCCCCTCCGCCCTGCTCGGCGGCGGCTCGGAGCACTACGCGCTGGAGGTCGCGGGCGACTCGATGGTGGATGCGGGCATTCTCGACGGCGACACCGCGATCATCCGCCGGGCCGATACCGCGGAGAACGGCGCGATCGTGGTCGCGCTGATCGACGACACCGAGGTGACGCTGAAGCGGCTGCGCCGGCGCGGCAACTCGATCGCGCTGGAGCCGGCCAATCCCCGCTACGAGACCCGCATCTTCGGCCCCGACCGGGTGAAGGTGCAGGGACGGCTGGTGGCCCTCTTCCGCCGCTACTGAGCGCGCGCGATCCGGCCATCGGTCGCCGGCGTCACGGGGCTCCGCCGCGCGAGCCAGGCTTCGAACACCTCCTCCAGGTTCGGCCCGCTGTCATAAGGGTCGATCGCCCGGTCGCGCAGCACCGCGTAGTTGTCGCCACCGCGGCGGAGGAAGTTGTTGGTGACGACGGTGTAGAGGCGCTGGTCGTCGAGCGGCGCGTAGCCGCCTTCGGCCGTGCGCACGCTGACAGACACGAGCCGCTGCCCTGGCGGCGCCTCGGGCCGCCAGGTGAAGCGCAGCCCCGCCACCTGCGGGAACCGCCCCGCGCCCTGCTCCACGCCCGAGAGGCCGTTCTCCAGCGCAGCCCGGATGTCCGCGCCCGAGAGCCTCAGCGTGGCGAGCGTGTTGGCGAAGGGCAGCACCGCCAGCACGTCGCCCCAGGTCACGGGGCCGGACGGCAGGCCCGCGCGCAATCCGCCACCGTTCTGCAAGGCGATCGTTGCGCCGCCTGCGCGCCCGGCCTCCAGCATCGCCTCGGCGACCAGGTTGCCGAGCGCGCATTCGCCGCGCCGGCACTCGGCGTTCGTCACCCCCTCTTCGAGCGTGCCGATCACGCGCGCGCGCAAGGCGGCGAGTGGCTCGGCCAGCCGCGCGACCAGCGCCTCGACGCCCGGATGGTGCGGATCGGCGAAGCCGAGCTCGCGCGCATCACCGGAGGCGGCGAGCACGCGCCCGGAACGGTCCAGATCGAGATCGAGCCGGCCGAGATAGCGATTGTTGGCGCCCGCCTGCACGACCGGCACCGCGAAGCCGGACGCGCCGTGGACGGGCAGCGGATAGCGCCCCTCCGCGCCGTCGGCTGAGTTCGACAGCAGCGTGTGGCTGTGCCCGCCGACCACGGCGGAGAGGCCCGGCACCGCGGCGGCCAGCCGCTGGTCGAGCCCGAGCCCGACATGGGTGAGCGCGATCACGACCTCCGCACCGGCCGCCCGCGCCGCCTGCACACCTGTGCCGAGGGCCGCCACCTCCTCGCCGAAGCGCACACCCGGACCCGGCGAGGAGATGCGTGGCGTATCGGCGGTGGTCAGCCCGACGATGCCGATCCGCGCGCCGCCGCGCGCGATCACGGTGAACGGACGGATGAGCGGCGCGAGCGCCGGCTCGCCGGTCGCGTCGATGTTCGCCGACAGCAACGGACAGGCGAGCGACGCGGCGAACCGCGCCAGCACCGGCGGGCCGTTGTCGAACTCGTGGTTGCCGACCGTCATCGCGTCGTAGCCGATCGCGTTCATCACCTCCCGTTCGGCCTCGCCGCGCCAGTGCGTGTAGAACAGGCTGCCCATGAACTGGTCGCCGGCATCCAGCGTCAGCACGATGCGCCCCTCGGCCCCGGCGGCGGCGCGTTCCGCGACCAGCGCGGCGGCGAGCCGGGCGCTGCCGCCGAAGCAGCTTCCCGCCTGCTGCTCCTCGGCACGACAGGCGGCACCCAGACGGTTGATCGGCTCGTGACGGCTGTGCACGTCGTTGGTGTGCAGCACGGTCAGGCGCAACGGTGCCTGGGCGCGCACGAGCGCGGGTGCGGCGAGCGCGGCCGCACCTGTCGAGAGCAGCAGGCGGCGGGTCAGGCGCATGGCGGCCTCCGGGTCGAGGACGCCAGTCTAGCGCCCGGGAGCCCCCCCGCCAGCACGGTTCCGTGACAGTCAGAAACGGAACGACAGGCTCACCGAACCATATTGCGCCATGCTCGGTTGGCCGCGGAACTCGCGGCCGCGGAACGTATGCGTGTAGGAAAGCCGCGCCCAGGGCATGATCAGCACCGCGCCTGCCGTGCCCTCGCCGACCAGCGGAATGCGGTCCACGCGGCGGCTGTCGCGCCAGGTGTTGCCGTCGAGAAAGATGTCGCGCGCGACCGCCCTGCCCTCGACCCCGGCGAACACGTACCAGCCCCACTGACCGTCCGGCTGGAAGAACGCCGAGCCCGCGAGCGAGGGGCGGATGCGCGGCGGACCGAAATCGGATTGCAGGTTCGACCCCACGCGCAGCATCAGCCCGGCCGAGGCGTAGGTCTGCACGTTGCCGAGACTGCCCGTCAGGCTCGGCACCAGCCCGAGCGCGAGGCCGCGCGGATCGGCCGGGTCGAGCGGCTGGTTGAGCCGCCACTGCCGCGTCAGGATCACGTTGATCCCGGGCTCGTCCTTCAACTGGCTGCGCCAGCCGAGCGCCCGATCGACATTGATCAGGTCGTGGACGTTGTTCTGCACCTGCTCGCCGAGCGCGGACGGCCCGACCATGCCGAGCTGGACCTCGAATGTGCCGAGCGCCTGCTCCGTGTACGAGGTGAGCGTGAAGGCGCCGTAGAGCCAGCCGGCATAGGGACGGTCGTTGGGATCGGGGTTGCGCGCCCGGGTGTCGGCGGGGGTGAACAGGTTCTGGCCCAGCGCGAGGCCCCAGCGCGGCGTGCCGCCCGGCGGGAAGAACGGGGTCGCGACCTCGGACAGCCAGGCGAGCCAGTGGGGCGGGTTGGCCGAAGCCGAACGCCAGGAGAGCTGAAAGCCGCTCGTGTAGTACTTGTCGGTGCCGCCGAAGAGGTCGTTCTCGACCGTCAGGTTGAGCGTGGCGGCGGGATCGGGTGGCGGTGTCTGCTGCGCGAAGCCTGGCGTGGCGAGCGCGGCGAGGATCGGGACAAGGAGGGGTCGCATCAGGCGGGGGATCATGCGATCAGTCCTAACGGCGGGGCCCCGACGCGGTTCCCGCGGCCGGAGGGGTGGCAGAGTGGTCGAATGCGCCGGTCTTGAAAACCGGAGAGCCGCGAGGCTCCGTGGGTTCGAATCCCACCCCCTCCGCCACGCATCCGACGTCTGGCACTGTCCGGCCTGACCGACCCGAGAAGCAGCCCCATGAGCGATCACGACCACTACAGCGACGACCTCCTGCGCGCGATCCTGCGCGAGGTGCGCGTCATCGCCATGGTCGGCGCCAGCCCCGACTGGAACCGGCCGAGCTTCTTCGCGATGAAGTACCTTCAGGCCAAGGGCTATCGGGTCATTCCCGTGAATCCCCGCGCGGCCGGGCAGACCATCCTCGGCGAGACCGTCTATCCCGATCTCGCCGCGCTGCCGGTCACGCCCGACATGGTGGACATCTTCCGCAACTCCGAGGCGGCGGGGCCGCTCACCGACCAAGCGATCGCGCTCGGCGCCAAGGTCGTGTGGATGCAGCTCGGCGTGCGCAACGACGCGGCCGCCGCCCGGGCCGAGGCCGCCGGGCTGCGCGTGATCATGAACCGCTGCCCGAAGATCGAGTACATGCGGCTGTTCGGCGAGCTCGGCTGGCAGGGCATCAACACCCAGGTGCTGACCAGCAGGCGCCGCCCCCTCCCCCGCGCCACCCGGAAACTGATGTGACCCGATGACAGAGCCCCGCAGCTTCGGCTTCGAGACCCGCGCCATCCATGCCGGCGCCGCGCCCGACCCGGCGACCGGCGCGCGCGCTACCCCGATCTACCAGACCACCAGCTTCGTGTTCGACGACGCCGATCACGCGGCGACGCTGTTCAACCTCCAGCAGGCGGGCTTCATCTATTCCCGCCTCACCAATCCGACCGTGTCGGTGCTGGAGGAGCGGCTGGCGAGCCTGGAGGGCGGGCGCGGCGCGATCGCGACCTCCTCCGGCCATGCGGCGCAGCTCGTCGCGCTGTTCCCGCTCATGCGGCCGGGCGACGAGATCGTCGCCGCGCGCCAACTCTATGGCGGCTCGCTCAACCAGATGGGCAATGCGTTCAAGCGCGCCTTCGGCTGGATCACCAACTTCGTCGACGCCACCGATCCCGCAAGCGTCGCCGCCGCCGTCACCGACAGGACGCGCGCGATCTTCGTCGAGAGCCTGGCGAACCCCGGCGGCATCGTCATCGACCTGCGCGCGCTCGCCGACATCGCCGAGGCGTCCGGCGTGCCGCTGATCGTGGACAACACCCTCGCGACGCCCTGGCTCTGCCGGCCGATCGAGCACGGCGCGACACTGGTCGTGCACTCGACGACCAAGTTCCTGTCGGGCAATGGCACCTCGATCGGCGGCGCGGTGGTGGACAGCGGCCGCTTCGACTGGAGCCGCGGCGGCCGCTTCCCCGCCCTCGCCGAGCCCGAGCCCGGCTATCACGGGTTGCGCTTCCACGAGACCTTCGGCGACCTCGCCTTCTCGGTCTATGGCCACGCGGTCGGCTTGCGCGATCTCGGCCCGTCCCAGGCGCCGCTGAACGCCTTCCTCACGCTGAACGGCATCGAGACCCTGCCGCTGCGCATGGAGCGCCATTGCGCCAACGCGCTCGCGGTCGCGCAATGGCTGGAGCGGCACCCGAAGGTGGCCTGGGTCAGCTACGCCGGCCTGCCCTCCAGCCCGTTCCGCGCGCTGGCGCAACGCTACCTGCCGCGCGGCGCGGGCGCGGTGTTCACCTTCGGCCTGAAGGGCGGCTACGAGGCCGGCATCAAGGTGGTCGAGTCCGTGCAGCTCATCAGCCACCTTGCCAATATCGGCGACTGCCGGACGCTGATCATCCACCCGGCCTCGACCACGCACCGCCAGCTCAGCCCCGAACAACTGGTGGCGGCAGGCGCGGGGCCGGAGGTGGTGCGGCTCTCGGTCGGCCTGGAGAGTGTCACCGACATCATCGCCGACCTGGAGCAGGCGCTCGCGCAACTGCCCTGAGGCGATCAGCGATCGGTCACAACAGGCCGAGCCCCCGCGCCATGGCCGCCGCGATCGCCACCGGCAGCAGCGCGCGCAGGCTCCAGAGCCACAGCCAGCCGGAGGCTCCCGTCAGCCCGGCCTCAGCCAGGGCCTCGGCGCGGCGCCAGCGCCAGCCGGCGACCAGCGCGATCGCGATCCCGGAGAGCGGCAGCAGGATGTCGGAGGCGAGGTGGTCGAGCCGGTCGAGGAACGGCGCCTCGCCCGGCAGATGGGGCGCGAGCACGCCGAAGCCGAGCGCCGAGGGCAGAGCGAACACCAGCGCGCCGACCGCAACGGCCAGCGCCGCCGCCGGCCGCCGCCACCGCAGGCGCGCCACGAGCAGCGCGACGGGCACCTCGATCAGCGACACGAGCGACGTCAGCGCCGCGATCACGAGCAGCAGGAAGAACGCCGCCGCGACGAGCCGCCCGGCCGGCATGGCCGCGAACACCTCCGGCAGCACCGTGAACACCAGCGTCGTGCCCTGGGCCGGATCGAAGCCGTAGGTGAAGACGGCCGGGAAGACCACCAGCCCCGCCACCAGCGAGACGGCGGTGTCGCCGAGCGCGATCACCAGCGCCGGGGCCGGCAGGCGCTGGGCGCGCGGCAGGTAGCCGCCATAGGTGACGAGGATGCCCATGGCGAGGCCGATCGAGAAGAACGCCTGCCCCACTGCGGCGAGCCAGGTGCGCGGGCGGGCGAGCGCCGCCCAGTCGGGCCGGAACAGGAAGCCGAACGCCCGGGCCGCGCCATCGAGCGTGAGCCCGTGCAGCGCGAGCCCCACCAGCAGCAGGAAGAACAGCGGCATCAGGATTGCGCTCGCCCGCTCGATCCCGCCGGCGATGCCGAGCGCGACGACGACCGCGCCGGCCGCGATCACCACGGCCGGCCAAAGCAGCGCCTGCGCCGGATCGGCCAGCATGGCAGCAAGCCGCGCGGCGTGATCGACGGTGCCGGGCGGGTCCACGCCGTGCGCGGCAACGTGCCAGAGATAGTTCGCCACCCAGCCCGCCACGACGGGGTAGTAGCCGAGGATGGCAATGCAGGCGGCGATGCCGGGCCAGCCGGCCCAGCGCCAGGGCCGGCCAGGGGAAATGCGGGCGAAAGCCGTGACCGGATCGGTGTGGCTCGCACGGCCGATCGCGAGTTCCGCAATCAGCAGCGGCACACCGATCGCCAGCACACACACGAGATAGGCCAGCACGAAGGCGCCGCCGCCGTTCTCGCCCGCCACGTAGGAGAAGCGCCAGATGTTGCCGAGCCCGACCGCGGCGCCGAGGGCGGCGAGCATGAAGCCTGGCGCGGTGCGCCATTGGCTGGCCTGGTCAGCCGACATGGCGGCGCGATGGCTGGATCGCCGGGACATGCGCCGTCATGCGCGGCGCAGATACGACCAGGCGTCCGGGCCGAGCGGGATCGGCGGCTCGTCCGCGCCGCGGCGCATCACCCAGCCGCGCCCGCTCCGTTCCACCAGAGCCGGGCCGAGCGCGACATGGTGGTAGCGCCCAGGCGCGCGCTCCGCCGGCGGCCGTCGCGGCGCCACGGCACGCCGGTCGCGCAACAGCGCCTTCGCGCGCGCGAGTTCGGCGGCACGCGCGGCCGGCAGCATCCGGCCGGCCCGATTGGCGAAGAAGGTCACCATGCGGATCGCCGCGCCGAGGCCGCCCGGCGAGACCTCCGGCCGCGCCATGGTGGCGGCGATCACCTCCGCGGACTCGGTGAACAGGCCCGGCGGCGGGAAGGTCGAGGCGGTCGCGACGCGGTTCGACCAGCGCCGCACGGCACGCCCCCGCGGACCATCGGACCTTGCTGCCTCGTCCACCCGCCTTGCCATCAGGCACCCGCTGCCGCTGGCCGCACCGGATCACGCGCGCCATCCCGCAGGCCGCGGCCCCGGCGCCGTGTCGGCGCAGGAGCGCATGCGGCGGTCGCCCACTGCGCTGACCGGGATCAACAGGGGCTTCACGCGCGCGTGTGCCGCTCCGTCGGCGCCCGGTGCCGCTGGGTTTGACCGCGATCAAGGCGCCACCTGCCCACGCCGGTAAGGTGACTGACGATGATCTGGCGCGCCCGGCCGGTCCTTCGGACGAAGGGGTCGGGCAGTAGAGATGCGGGACCGCGAGAAGGACACGCCATGACGATCCCCGTGCAGGTCACCTTCAAGGGCATGGACGCCTCGCCGGCGCTGGAAGCGCGCATTCGCGAGAAGGCCGCGCGGCTCGAGCGCTTCGCCGACCGCATCATGCGATGCCACGTCACGGTCGAGGCGCCGCACCGGCACCACCGGCAAGGACAGCTCTACCGTGCACGCATCGAGGTGGTGGTGCCGCGCGGCGACATCGTGGTGACGCGCGAGAGCCCGCGGGATCACGCGCACGAGGATGCCTATGTCGCCGTGCGCGACGCCTTCGACGCGGCCGTGCGCCAGCTCGAGGATCACATGCGCAAGCTGGACGCGCGGGTGAAGCACCACGAGCCGGCGCTGCTGCACGGCCGGGTGGCGCGCTTCGTCGCGGGTGAGCCCTACGGCTTCATCGAGACGAGCGAGGGCCAGGAGGTCTATTTCCACCGCAACAGTGTCGCCGACGGTGCGTTCGATCAGCTCAAGGTCGGCGACCCGGTCCGCCTCGCCATCGCCGAGGGCGAGAAGGGGCCGCAGGCGAGCACGGTGCACCGTGTCGGCAAGCACCACCCGACCTTGTGACGCAGCAGGGAGACGCCCGATGAACGACCGCGCCGCGCCATCCGGCCAGGCCGCGTCCGCGGCCGAGATCCGCGCCATTCTCGGCCCCATCGACGAGACCCTGCTGATCGAGATCCAGCGCACCGGCGCAAGCGCGGCGGAGGTGCTGGAGGCCTTCACCCGGCTCGAGGAGGATGACGCGGTCGGGAAGGTGGTGCGGCGTCCGGCGACCGCGGCCGTGGTCGAGGTCATGGCGATCCTCGATGCCGCGAGGCCCGGGCCGGAGCGCGACTGACGCGACCGTCGCGCGGCTCGCCGGAGCAGGCCGCGCATCGATGGTCGCGCAAGCGCGCCGCTGCGGGACTCAATGCGCCATCAACACGGGCAGCGTCATCTGTTGCAGCAGCGTGCGCGTCACCCCGCCCAGCACCATCTCCCGGAGGCGCGAGTGGCCATAGGCGCCGATCACCAGCAGGTCGGCCGACAGTTCGGCCGCCCGGTTCAGCAGCACGTCGCCTTCGCGGAGTTCGCCGGACTCCGTGTGCTCGACCCGCACCCTGACGCCGTGGCGCGCGAGATGACGCGCGATGTCGGCGCCCGGCTCCTCGCCGTGACCGTCGAGGCCAAGCCGCGGATTGACGGCGAGCACCGTCGCCGTCTCGGCGGCGGCAATCAGCGGCAGCGCGTCGTTCACCGCGCGCGCCGCCTCGCCGCTGGCGTTCCAGCCGACCAGCACACGCCGTCCGACGGTCTCGAACCGGCCGGCATAGGGCACGACCAGCACCGGCCGTCCGGACGAGAACAGCACCGATTCGACGATCGCCCCGGCCACCGGCTGGTCGCTCTCGGGGTCCTGCTGCCCGAGCACCGCGAGATCGGCATAGCGGGCATGCAGGGTCACGAGCGCCGGCGCCGAGCCCTCGACGAGGCGCCACTCGCCCGCCAGTCCGTCGCGCCGCAGCCGGTCGCGGAACTCGGCCTCCACTGCGGCACCCTGAGCGAGCGCATCCTCGCGCATCCGGTCCATGAGCTCCACGAGCGCGGCGCCACCGCTGCCGTCGCCCGCCGCGATCACCGGCAGCGGGATGTCGACGACGAAGAGCCCCGTCAGATGCGCCTCGTGCCGGCGCGCCAGTTCGGCCGCCAGCGCCAGACGGGCGCGCCCCGGCGCGGTGGCTTCAAGATGCACGAGGATGTCACGGAGGGGCATCGTTCTCTTCTCCCTGGGCAGATGCGCGGCGAAGGCTACAGTCATTCCGCTGCTGGCGTGACACTATGACGCAGATCAACGCGACCGGTCCTGCCAAATCATGGCATCGCGGCCAGGATTCACCCCAGATGCATCGACGGCGATGACAGCCAATGCGGCCCCGCGCGCGATGACAACCGACGAGACCGCACAACGAGGCGATCTCCCCCGCACGGCGACGGCAAGCACTTCCCTGTCGGATGCGCTTGTCGCCTTGCGGCAACCGGACGCCTACCCGTGCGCCCCGGGCACGGTCACAGTGCGCGAAACGCACATGTCGTATGTCTTCCTGACTGATCGCTTCGTCTACAAGCTGAAGAAGCCGGTGCGGCTGAACAGCCTCGACTACACGACGCTCGATCGCCGACGCGCCTGCTGCGAGACCGAGGTCGCGCTCAATCGCCGTCTCGCGCCGGGGATCTATCTCGGCCTCGTGCCCCTTGCGCGCACGGCGGATGGCGCGTTGCGGCTGGAGGCCGACGGGCCGGTGGTGGACTGGCTGGTCAGGATGCGCCGCCTGCCCGACGCGCGGATGCTCGACGTTGCCCTCGCGCAGGGTACCGCGACGCGCGAGGATGTCGAACGCGCGGCGGACCTGCTCGCCGGCTTCTTCCGCGCCGCGCCGGCCGAGACCGTGCCCGAAGCGCTCTATCTCCGGCGGTTCACGCACGATCTCGCGCTTGATCGCGCCCTGCTCTGCGATCCCGCCTTCGCCCTCGCCGAGGCCGAACCTGGCCGTCTGCTCGACCGCCTCGGCGCCTGGCTGGAGACGCAGGGCGAGGCGCTGCTCGCGCGGCTGCATGGCGGGCACGTGATCGAGGGCCATGGCGATCTCCGCCCTGAGCACATCTTCCTCGGCCCGCCGCCGGCGGTGATCGACGCCCTCGAATTCGACCGCACGCTGCGCCTGCTCGATCCGGCCGAGGAGATCGCCTTCCTCGCGCTCGAATGCGACCGGCTCGGCGCAGCCTGGGCCGGCGCGATCGTCCGCGACCGCTGCGCCACCGCGCGCGGCGCGGCCGCATCGGCGGAGGTCTCGGCCTTCTACCTCGCCTTCCGTGCCTGCCTGCGTGCCCGGCTCTCCGTCGGCCACCTCCAGGACGCAGCCCCGCGCGCGCCCGAGACCTGGCTGCCCAAGGCGCGCTGGTATCTGGAGAAGGCCCGGGAAGCGGCTGAGATGCTCAGCCCTCCAGCAGGGCGGTGATCGACCCGCCGCCGTGCAGGCGCCGGATCGCCTCGGCGAACAGCGGCACGGCAGTGATCACCTCGACGCGCTCCTGGAGCAGCGATGGCGGCAGGCGGAACGGCGGCACGGTGTCGCTCACCAGCACGCGCGCGAGCGACGGCGCGGCGATCGTGCGCGCCGCCTCGCCCGTGAACAGCCCATGCGCGGCGACCGCGACCACGCGCGCCGCCCCCTGCGCGAGGCACGCCTCGGCCGCGCGCCGCATCGTGCCCCCCGTGCTGATCAGATCATCGACCACGACCACCACCGCACCCGCCACCTCGCCGACCAGCAGATCGCCCGAGACCACGCCGCCGCTGCGCCGCTTGTCGAGAAAGGCGGCGCCGACCGGCCGGCCGAGCAGACGCTCGAAGCTCTCGCGGAACAGCTGCGCCCGCTTCACGCCGCCGGGATCGGGCGAGGCGATCACGACGGGATCGCCACCGACGAGCTCCTTCAGCCGCGGCGCGAACAGACGCCGGCTGTCGAGCGGCACGGACCGGCAGCGATACGCGTTCTCGAACGCGGCGACGTTGTGCACGTCGAGTGTCACGACGGCGTCGGTACCGACGGCCTCGAAGAGCTGCGCCAGGTAGCGCGTGGTGATCGGGTCGCGCGGCTTGGTGCGCCGGTCCTTGCGCCCATAGGCGAGATAGGGAACGACCGCGGTGACGCGCGCTGCGGCGCAGTCGCGCAGGCAGGCGATGAAGAACAGCAGCCGGCAGAGCTTGTCGTTGGCACTCTGCGACGGATCGCCGTGCAGGCCCTGCACGACATAGACGTCCGCCCCGCGGACGACCTCGAGCGGACGCGCCTTGTGCTCGCCATCCTCGAAGCCGCGCTCCTCGTGCCGCGCGAGCGGCACTTCGAGCGCGGCGGCGATCCCCTCGCCGAACGACCGGCTCGCATCCAGGGCGAACAGCTTCATCACCGTCTCCTTCCCGACCGGCACGGCTTCAGCCTAGCATCGCGCGAGCGTCCATGACGCGATGCCTCGACAGCGGACAGCGGCTCTGCATGCAGGGACAGACGAGAGGCGAGACGCCGGACGGGCTTGCCCTGTTCACGGATCTCTACGAGCTGCGCATGGCGCGCGCCTATCTGGCCCTCGGCATGACGGAACGAGCGACCTTCAGCCTGGCGGTGCGCACAGTGCCGGCGTCGCGCAACCTGCTGCTCGCCTGCGGCATCGACGACGTCATCGACCTGATCCTCGGGCTGCGCTTCGATACGGCGTCGCTGGACATGCTGCGCGCGCTCGGCGAGTTCCCCGAGGGGTTCCTGGACTGGCTCGCACGGTTCCGCTTCAGCGGCGACATCGATGCCATGGCCGACGGCACACCGGTCTTCGCCGAGGAGCCGCTGATCGAGATCACCGCACCGATCGCCGAGGCGCAGCTGCTCGAGACCCAGGTCATGAACCAGGTCGGGGTGCAGACGCTGCTCGCCTCGAAGGCGCTGCGTGTGGTGCTTGCCGCCGCCGGCCGCACGGTGGTGGATTTCGGTGGCCGCCGCGCGCAGGGGATCGACGCCGCCCTCGCCGGGGCGCGCGCCTTCCACGTCGCCGGCGTCGCCGCCACCTCGATCGTGCTCGCCGGCGCGCGCCATGGCATCCCCGTCATCGGGACGATGGCGCACAGCTTCGTGCAGGCCTTCCCGACCGAGGCGGCGGCGTTCGAGGCCTATGCGTCGCTCTATCCCGAGACCACCCTGCTGGTGGACACCTACGACACGATCGAGGGTGTGCGTCGCGTCATCGCGCTCGCCGCGAAGCTCGGCCCGGACTGCCGGATCCGCGGCATCCGGCTCGACTCCGGCGATCTCGCCGCCCTCGCCCGGGCGGCGCGGGCGATGCTCGATGCGGCCGGGTTGCAGCGGCTGCAGATCTTCGCCTCGGGCGGGCTCGACGAGCACCGTGTCGCGGCGCTGATCGCCGCCGGCGCGCCGATCGACGCCTTCGGCGTCGGCACCGAGATGAGCGTCTCGGCCGATGCGCCGTCGCTCGACCTCGCCTACAAGCTCACCGCCTATGCCGGCGAGCCGCGCACCAAGCTCGCACCCGGCAAGCGCATCCTGCCCGGGCGCAAGCAGGTGTTCCGGGCGGAGGGCGACGTGATCGCGCTCGCCGAGGAACGGCCGGACGGCGCGCCCCTGCTGCGCCCGGTCGTGCGCAACGGGGTGCGCGTGGCGCCACGCGCCACGCTGGCCGAGGCGCGCCGCACCGCCGCCGAAGGCGTCGCCCGCCTGCCGCCGCGCCTGCGCGGGCTCGGCCCCGCCGAGCCCGCCTATCCGGTCGCGCTCAGCCCGGGGCTCGCCGCGATGCTGGCAGCCCTGCGCGCGCGGCACACGACCGCCGCCTGACGGCCGACGGATCATCGCAACGCGAGGCTCAGGCCGTCCGGGCAGCGAACCAGCACGGTGCCGAGCGCGGCGCTCTGCCGCCACATGCGCGCACCGATCATCCGCGCGGTCTCGACCCCCGGATCGACCGGGGCGAAAGGCAGGCGGAGCGGCAACGCGGGCAGCAGCACCGGCCCGTTCGCATCGATGCCGAGGCGGAACAGCATGCCGCGACCGCTGCGCAGCACCGGCAGCACGGATCTCCAGAGCGTCTCCGCCCGCTTGCCGACGCGCCGCCCGGCGTCGCCGCCGCGGCCGGGCATCCTGTCATCCCGCCGGATGACGTCCGCCTTGCCGGCAGACGCCACGCTCATGCGGCACCGCCGGGACGCGGAGCCTCGGCGGCGCGCAGCAGCGCGATCACCTCGTCATCCTCGAGCTGATGGAAGTCCTCGTAATGGCCGCCGATCCCGAAAGGCAGGTGCGACTCGCGCAGGCAGATGATGTGGTCCGCCTCCGACCGCAGGAGCGCGATCGCCTCGGGCGGCGCCACGGGCACGGCCAGCACGATCTCCTGCGGCCTGCGCCGGCGCAGCGCCATCAGGCCCGCGCGCATCGTCGCGCCCGTTGCGATGCCGTCATCGACGACGATCGCCGTGCAGCCGGCAACGTCGACCGGCGGGCGGTCACCGCAGTAGAGCGCCCGCCGGCGCGCGATCTCGGCGAGGCCACGCCGCCTGCCCTCGGCGAGATCCTGCTCGGTCGCACCGACCAGCCCGAGGATGTCCTCGTTGATCACCAGGATCGGCGCCTCTCCGTTGCAAACGGCGCCGATCGCGAGTTCGGGCTGCATCGGCGCGCCGATCTTGCGCACCAGCAACAGGTCGAGCGGGGCGCGAAGACGGCGCGCAATCTCGGACGCCACGGCGACACCGCCGCGGGGCAGCGCCAGCACCACGGGGCGCACAGGCGCCAGCTCCACCAGCCGGTCGGCGAGGAGCCGACCGGCCTCGGCCCGGCTCGGGAACAGCACGGGCAGACGAGGATCGATCATGATGCCGTCTCCGAGGTAGCCAGCCAGCGTCGGAACCAGGCCGCGGCATGTCGGGCCACCGCCTCCAGCGCACCCGGCTCCTCGAACAGATGCGAGGCGCGAGGGACGACGATCAGCTCGACCGTGCATCGCATCTCTGCCGCCGCGACCCGGTTGAGCGCGAGCACGTCGGCATCCTCGGCCCCGACGATGAGCAGCGTCGGCGCGCGCACGAAGGCGAGTGCGTCACCGGCAAGGTCGGGACGGCCGCCACGGCTAACGACGGCCCGCACCGCGTCGCCGAGCGCCGTCGCGGCGACGAGGGAAGCCGCCGCCCCCGTGCTGGCGCCGAACAGACCGAGCGGCAACGTCGCCGTGCGTGGATCGCACCGAAGCGTCGTGCAGGCGGCCGCCGTCCGGTGGGCGAGGCGCGGGATATCGAAGACGTTGCGCCGATCCTCGGCCTCTGCTGCGGTCAGAAGGTCGAACAGCAGCGTCGCGAAGCCTGCGTCACCGAGCGCGTCCGCAACGAAACGGTTGCGCGGGCTGAGCCGGCTCGATCCGCTGCCATGCACGAACGCCACGAGGCCTCGCGGCACCGGCGGCAGGCGCAGCGTGCCCTGGAGCACCCCCTCCTCCTCGCCGAGCGGCATGGTCCAGTCTTCGACGGTATGCGGCATGGCGACCATGTGTCTGCCATCGGGTCCGACCGGCGCCGGACGCGCCAGTGGAACTCGTGCCCCGGCACCGCCTGGCGCTCAATGATCAGGATCAAGGTGCGGCGCAGGCTGCCATGCAGACTGCCGACCAGCACAGACAGGTACCAAACGCATGGTTGGAGGCGATCGGACGCCTGGAAGCGGCACGACGCGGGACAAGGCGATGCGCGCGTCAGCCGGCGCCGCGTTCGCGTTGTTTCCCCACGATGCCGATCTCGGCGTCACCGGTCAGGGTCCGACCGTAGAGATCGCCTTCGAACAGGCCGCGCGCGCGATCACGGCGGCGATCACGGAGGCGGATGTGGCGGAGACGGAGCGCGTGACATTGACCTGCGACGCTCCCGATCTCGACCTGCTGCTGGTGGCGTGGCTGAACGCGGTGATCGCCGAGATGGCCGTTCGGTCCATGCTGTTCGGCCGGTTCCGGGTGCGCATCGATGGCACGCATCTGAGCGCCGAGCTCTGGGGCGAGCCCATCGATCCTCCCCGACATGCACCCGCCTGCGAACCGAAAGGCGCGACCTGCGCCATGGCGGAGGTCAGGCAGGATGCGGAAGGACTCTGGCATGCGCGCTGCATCATCGACGTCTGAGGCAAGGGCTCGATGGACCCGGCACGGCTGATCCGCCTGGATGACACCACGTGGCGCGCCGAGCCCACCGGCGCGATGCGGGCGCCCGTCGTGATCTACGCGGAAGAGGCGCTGATCCGCGGCATGGACGACAAGGTGCTGGAACAGGCGCGCAATGTCGCGACCCTGCCCGGCATCATCGGTGCCGCCTACGCCATGCCGGACGCGCATTGGGGGTACGGCTTTCCGATCGGCGGTGTGGCCGCGTTCGACCCGACGCTCGGCGGCGTGGTGTCGGCCGGCGGCGTCGGCTTCGATATCTCCTGCGGCGTGCGCACGATGCTGACGGGGCTGCCGGCCTCGGAGGTCGAGCCGCGGAAGGCCGCGCTCGCCGATCGGCTGTTCGCCGCCGTGCCGGCCGGGATGGGCCGGCAGGGCGACATCACCGTCGAGCCGGCGGCGATGGACGCGCTGCTCGAGGGCGGGGCGCAGTGGGCGGTCGCGCAGGGCTGGGGCGAGGCGGAGGATCTCGCGCGCATCGAGGAGCAGGGCCGCATGGCGGGCGCCGATCCGGCCCAGGTCTCGGAGCGCGCACGGCTGCGCATGCGGCGCGAACTCGGCACGCTCGGCTCCGGCAACCACTATCTCGAAGTGCAGGTGGTCGCCGAGATCCTCGCGCCCGAGATCGCCGCCGCCTATGGGCTTCGGCTCGGCGAGGTCGTCGTGACGATCCATTCCGGCTCGCGCGGGCTCGGGCATCAGGTGGCAAGCGAGTTCCTGCTGGAGATGGCGGCGCGTGGCATGCCCGAGGGCACGACTCTGCCGGACCGCGAGCTCGCCTGCGCGCCGATCGCCTCGCCGCTCGGCCAACGCTATCTCGGCGCCATGCGTGCGGCCATCAACTGCGCCTTCGCCAACCGCGAGATTCTCGGCCATCGGGCGCGGATGGTGTTCCGCGAGCTGTTTCCGGAGGCGCACCTCAGCCTGCTGTTCGACGTCTCGCACAACACCTGCAAGGAAGAGACGCACAAGATCGACGGTGAACCGCGACACCTGTTCGTGCACCGCAAGGGTGCCACACGTGCGCTCGGCCCCGGCCATCCCGCCCTGCCGGAACGGCTGCGCGCGGTCGGCCAGCCGGTGCTGATCGGCGGCAGCATGGGCACCGGGAGCTGGGTGCTGGCGGGCCTCCCGAACAGCGAGGCGCGCGCGTTCGCCTCGGCCTGCCACGGCGCCGGCCGCGCGTTGTCGCGCCACGCCGCGCTCAAGCGCTGGAGCGGCCGCGCGATCCAGGACGAGCTCGCGGCCGCGGGCATCCTGATCAGAAGTCCCTCGACACGCGGCATCGCCGAGGAGGCGCCCGGCGCGTACAAGGATGTCGGCGCGGTCGTTGCGGTCACCGAACGGGCGGGCCTGGCACGCCGCGTGGCACGGTTGCGACCGATCGTCTGCATCAAGGGATAGCGGCTTGCATGCCGGCGCATCGCGACCACGGCGCAACCCGTGCGGGCTCACCGATGCTCGCCGCAGCGCTCGGCTACCTCGCCCGCGGCTGGTCGGTGCTGCCGTTGCGCCCTCATGACAAACGACCGATCCGAAGCTGGGAGCAGTGGCAGCATGCGCGACCATCCGAGCCGGAGGTTCGAGCCTGGTTCACGGCATGGCCCGAGGCGAATCTCGGCATCGTCACCGGCGCCGTCTCCGGCCTGGTCGTGCTCGATGTGGACGCGAAGAGCGGCGGCGCGGAGGCGCTCGCCGGCGAGGAGGCGCTCGCCGGGCCGATGCCGCCCGGCCCCGAGGTGCTGACCGGCGGCGGCGGGCGCCATCACTATCTGCGCCACCCGGGCTTCGAGGTGCCGAACCGCGTCGGCATCCGTCCGGGGCTCGACCTGCGCGGCGACGGCGGCTACGTCGTCGCCCCGCCATCGATCCATCCTTCGGGCCAGCCGTATCGATGGCGTGACGGCCACACGCCCGACGACCTGCCGTTGCCGTGGCCGCCACGCTGGCTGGTCCAGCCGGCCGGGCGGCGCGGGCGCAGCCTGCGCGAGTGGCGCGCGCTCGTGCGCGAGGGCGTGGCCAAGGGCGAGCGCAACACCACCCTCGCCTCGCTCTGCGGCCATCTGCTCTGGCATGGCGTCGATGCGGAGGTGGTGCTCGAACTGTTGCTTGCCTGGAACCGGGTGCGCTGCCGCCCGCCGCTGCCGGACGACGAGGTCGCGCGCGTGGTCGCGAGCATCGGCCGGCTGCACGCCGAAACGCGCAGCGACGGACAAGCGTAGGCAGCTACGGCCGCGTGGCGATCGCGAGCACGGGAACGCCGCGCGCGGCCGCAAGCGGTGACAATCTCCGGCCGATCCGCGCGTGCGGCAGCACAAGCAACCGTTCGCCCGCCCCCGCAAGCCCGGAGAGGATGGCCTCGGTCGTCGGCGCCGCGAGCGCACGCACGAGAATGCGGGCCGCCGCGACGCCGGCCGTCTGGGCGGCGGCGACCGCCTCGGCCGTCTGCCGCTCGTCCGCGGCCGACAGCAGCATCAGCGTCTCACCCGACGCCACCGCCACGCGTGCGGCGAGCTCGCTCTCGGCGGCGCCCGCGTCCGAGATCACGGCGGCGACCGGCCCGCGCGTGCGGACAAGCCGCGGCGGCAGCATCAGAACCGTCCGTCCGATCCCGAGCACCGCGTCCTCGACACGCCGCAAGCTGGCATCCGCGAGGCCTAATGGTGCCTGAGCCGCGGCGAGCGCGATGATGTCCGCCTCGCCCGCCTGCTCCGCGAGCAGCGCGCTCGGATCACCGCGGAGCCGGATGAACTGTGCCGGCCGCCCGAGCACGGCGCTCGCGCGCTCGAGCGTGCGCCGCGACTGCTCGGCAAGCGCGGCCAGTTCGTCGGCGAGACGCGACCGGTCGAGCGAGCGCCATGCGCCCATGGGCAGGCAGAGCTCGCGCGCGAACGGCAGCCCGGCCAAGCAGAGCACGTCCTCGTCCTCGACGAAGATGCCGTGCGGATCGAGATCGAGCAGCCGCGCCAGACCGAGCACCGCCCCGAGGGTCTCCGGATCGCCACCGGCATGACGGAGATCGAGCAGAAGACGACGATAGCGCAAGGATTGCCTCGTCACGGCTCACGCTCCGGCCGCTCACGCTCCTCCTTGGCCCAGGCGCGGCGCCAGGCGGCGAAGCGGCGGAGGCGGTCCTCGGCGGCGCGATAGACGCTGCCGTCGGGGAAGAGTCCATCCGCGCCTCGGATGCCGGCCGGGCGGTCCGCGAGCAGGTGAAGCGCCTGCTCGACGCGGTGCACCGGCCAGACGGAGAACTGGCCTGCCGCACAAGCCTCGATCACCCTGCGGTCGAGCATCAGGTGCTGCACGTTCGCCGCGGGCACGATCACCCCCTGCGTGCCGCTGAGCCCGCGGAGGGCGCACACCTCGAAGAAGCCCTCGATCTTCTCGTTCACCCCGCCGATCGCCTGCACTTCGCCGTGCTGATTCACCGAACCCGTGATGGCGATATCCTGGCGCAACGGCACCTCGGCCAGCGCCGAGACCAGGGCGCAGAACTCCGCGGCCGAGGCGCTGTCACCCTCGACCGCGCCGTAGGACTGCTCGAACACGAGCTGCGCGTGCAGCGACATCGGGATCTCGGGAGAGAACCGGCTCGCCAGGAGGCCGCCGAGAATCAGCACGCCCTTGGAATGGATCGGCCCGCCAAGCTCGACTTCCCGCTCGATATCGACGATCCGTCCCGTCCCGGGGCGGACCGTCGCGGTGATCCGGGTCGGCCGCCCGAAGCTCTCTGCGCCGAGCGTGATGACGCTGAGCCCGTTCACCTGGCCGATCCGCGCGCCCTCCGTATCGATCAAGGCGACGCCCCGCCGGATCGCGTCCTGCATCCGCTCCTGCACGCGCGCCGCGCGCCGCCGCTGCGCCGCGATCGCGTGCTCGATGTCCTCCGCCCTCGCCATGCTGCGGCCGGAGCCCGCCGCGTGGTGACCCGCCTCGATGACGACATCGCGCAGCCGTTCGACCAGCAGCGTGAGTTTCGTGCCGTCGCCGGCAAGGCGGGCCGCATGCTCGACGACACGCGCGAGCGCACCCGCATCGAGCGGTGGCGTGCCCTCCCTCCGCAACGTCTCCGCGATCATGCCGGCCAGCATCGCCTCGCTCTCCGCGGAGCGGTCGGTGTCGTCATCGAAATCGGCAAGCACCTTGAAATGCGCCCCGAACTCGGGATCGAGAGCGGCGATCAGATAGTAGAGCAGCCGTTCTCCGAACAGCACCACCTTGACGTCGAGCGGGATCGGGTCGGGCTCCAGCGTGACAGTGCTGCCCAGTCCGACGATGCGCGCGACATCCTCGATGACGATCCGGCCCTGTACCAGCGCGCGCTTGAGCGCGGCCCAGCTGAACGGCTCCGACAGCAGCGCGCGCAGGTCGATCAGGATCGCGCCGCCGTTGGCGCGATGCAGTGCGCCAGACTTGATCAGGCGGAAATTCGTCACCAGCACGCCGAACTGCGAGAGATGCTCGACGCGCCCGATCAGGTTGCCGAGTGTGGGATGCAGCTCCTCCACCACCGGCGCACCGGCCGCGCCGTTCTCGGCGGTCACCAGCACGTTCACGTCGTACCGTTCACGCACCACGCCGGCGGCGGCACCCGGCCGGCGCTCCTCGCCCTCGCCCTCGCCGTCCTGGAACAGCTTCAGGTTCTCCATCATGTCGGCACGCACGGCGGCCAGGTAGTCGAGCACGGCCGGCTGATCGACGAAGGCGGCCCGCACCTCCTCGATCTCCTGATCCACCACCACCGCGGCCGTTTCCTGATCGAGGGCGCGGATCGCGTCCCGCCTCGCCTTCTCCAGCCGCGGCAGGCCACGCAGCGTCGCCTCCAGCTCCTCTTCGAGCTCCGTCATCACGGCGCGCACGGCGGCCTGGCGCTCCTCGGGCCAGGAGGCGAACTCCTCCGGCGGCACGACCTTGCCGTCCTTCATCGGCGCGACGGCGAACCCCATCGGCGTGCGCAGGATCGCCATGCCGCGCGCGGAAGCCTTCTCGCCGAGCTTGCTGAAGGCCTCGGATGCCTTGGCATTGAAGCTGTCCTGGATCGCGCTGCGCCGGCGCGCGTAATCCTCGCTTTCGAACATGGCCGGCAGCGCCGCCCGCAGGTCGTCCACCAGACCGTTCATCGCCCGGCGGAGCTGCGGCGCCCGGCCACGCGGCAGGCTGATCGCGATCGGCCGGTGCGGCGTGGCGAAGTTGTTGACGTAAACCCAATCGGGCGGCGCGGGGCGCTGCCGCGTCGCCTCGGTCAGCAGCGCGGTGGCAACCTCGCGGATCTGGGCACCGGGACTGCCGATCGCGACGATGTTGAAGCCCCGCGCCGCCGTTGTCGCGCCGAACCGGATCGCCTCGGCGGCGCGGGGATAGGCCGAGGGTGCATCGATCGGCGCCTGCGCGGGGGCGGTGTCCGTGTCCGGCGAACGGAAGGAGGCGGCACGACACAGGCGCTCCGGCGGCAACCGTTCAGGCAGCTCCGGGCTGGTCGGTGCACGTGTCTCGACCATCACATCATCCTGCCGTATCCGATAGCGGGGCAGCGCAGCATCGTCCTGCCGGCGCCGGAAGCCAACGGGCTTGCGACGCCGCTCACGGGGGATTGCCGGCGAGGCGCGCCTCGCCAAGCATCGCTCCGGTAGAAGGGCCGAGAGGAGGCGCGGCGATGGCACGACGAGTCCGGACCGTCATCATGGGTGCGGGCGGGCGCGACTTCCACACCTTCAACATGCTCTACCGCGACGATCCCACGCACGAGGTCATCGCGTTCACGGCCGCGCAGATCCCGGGCATCGCCGGCCGCCGCTACCCGGCGATGCTCGCCGGGTCGCTCTACCCCGACGGCATAGCCATCCACGATGAGGCGGTGCTCGAAACCCTCATCCGCGACCATGAGGCCGATCGCGTCGTGTTCGCCTACAGCGACGTCGCGCATGTCGCGGTGATGAACCGCGCCTCGGCCGTGCTTGCCGCCGGGGCCGAGTTCGTGCTGCCCGATCCCATGCGCAGCATGCTGCCCGCGCCACTGCCGGTGATCGCGGTCTGCGCCGTGCGCACCGGCTGCGGCAAGTCGCAGGTCGCCCGCTGGATCGGTCAGCGGCTTGTCGCGCGCGGCCTGCGCATCGGTGTGATCCGCCATCCGATGCCGTACGGCGATCTCGCCGAGCAGGCTGTGCAGCGCTTCGCGCGCACCGAGGATCTCGATGCCGCACGCTGCACGATCGAGGAGCGCGAGGAGTACGAGCCGCACATCGCGGCCGGGCTCGTCGTATACGCCGGCGCGGAGACGGCGGCGGTGCTCGCGGCCGCCGCCGCGGAAAGCGACGTGCTGCTGTGGGACGGCGGCAACAACGATTTCCCCTTCATCCACCCGGATCTGCTCATCGTTCTCGCCGACGCGCTGCGGCCGGGCCATGAGCGCCTGTTCCATCCGGGCGAGGCGGTGCTGCGGCGTGCCGACATCGTGCTGATCGCCAAGGCGAATGCCGCGGCCGAGACGGATGTTGCGTCGCTTGCCGCGTCGGTCCGCACGCTCAATCCGCGCGCGCAGATCCTGCGCGGCGCCTCGGTGGTGCGGCTCGACGATCCCGACGCGGTGCGCGGCCGGCGCGTGCTGGTGGTCGAGGATGGACCGACGCTCACGCACGGCGGCATGCCGCACGGCGCCGGCTTCCTCGCCGCCCGCGCGGCCGGGGCCGCGGAGATCGTCGATCCGCGTCGCTCGGCCGCAGCGGAGATCGCGGCCGTCTTCGCCGCCTATCCGCAGCTCGGCCCTGTACTGCCGGCGATGGGCTACAGCGAGGCGCAGCGCAGCGCCCTCGTCGCCACCATCGCCGGCTCGGCCGCCGAGGTCGTCGTCGCCGGTACGCCGGCCGATCTGACACCGTTGCTGACCGGCATCCGCCCGGTCGTGCGGGCACGCTACGACTATGCGGAGATGGAGACGACCGGGCTTGGCGCGGCGATCGAGACGTTCCTGATCCGCCATGGCCTGGCGACGGGACCGGGTCAGTCCGCCGCCGCGCCGAAATAGCCAGCGATCCCGTCGAGCGTGAACAGGCGCGGATAGTCCGCCTCCGGGATCGGCCGTCCCGTGCGTTCGTGCAGACCGGTGACCAGGTTGAGGAAGTCGATCGAATCGAGGTCGAGCGCCTCGCGCAGGTCCGCATCGCCGGCGACCGCGGAAATGTCCGCTTCCGGTGCGATCGCCGCAAGGATTTCGGCCACCAGTCTCTTGGTCTCGCTCGGGGTCATGCGCATCCTCGCTGCGGTCCATGGAAGAGGCCGACGCTAGAGCCGTTCGGCATCAGCGAGCAGCGCGGCCAGTCGCGTCAGCAGCAGCCCGCCGACATGCCCGTCGGTCGCGCGGTGATCGCCGGCGAGCGTCAGCGTGACGACCTGGCGCGGCTGGACCGTGCCGTCCACCACCCAGGGTCGCACCACGATGCGGCCGATCCCGAGCATCGCCACCTGCGGCGGGTGAATCACGGGCAGGACGCTCGCCGCGCCGCGCTCACCGAGGTTCGTGATCGTGATGCTGGCGGAGGTCAGTTCGGAACCGCGGAGTGCGAACCCGCGCGCGCGCTGCACCAGGTCGCGCAGTGCCGCCATCAGCGGATCGAGCGCGAGACGGTCAGCATCCCGGATTGCAGGGGCGATCAGGCCGCCGCCGCGCAGCGCGACGGCCCAGCCGACATGGACGCCATCGGCGGCACGGAACCGCCCGTCCTCCCACCAGCCGTTCACCTCCGGCGTGGCCGCGATCGCGAGGGCGGCAGCGCGCAGCAGGATCGCCGCCGGCAGCAGTCGCGCCGGCGGGTCGCGCTCGGCATTGATCCGCGTGAGCCGGTCAAGGGCGGCTGACACATCGACCGTTTCGCTGAGGTAGTAGTGCGGGATCTCGCGCTTCGACCGGCTCATCGCCGCCGCGATCGCCGCGCGCATGGCGGCCGGGTCGAACCCTGCCGGCACGCGCTTCGGCGGCGCGGGCGACGGCAGGTCGGCGAGGCAGATCGCTCCGTCGACGCCGGTGCCCCGCAGCCGTTCCAACGCAATGCCGAGCGCGGCGGCGCGCCGTCGGGCGGCGGGCGTGACCCGCACGCGGCCCGCCTGGGGCGGCGGCGCTGCGGTCGGTCCGGCGGGTGCCTTCGGCGGCGTCACTGCGGGCTGCGGTGTGGGCGGCGCCGGCGCGACCTCGGCCGCGGCGCCCTCCGCGGCGATCTCTGCCAGCGGCGCGCCGACCGGCACGACCGCGCCGGGCTCCGCGATCAGCGCGCGAACCACCCCGTCCTGGAAGACCTCGATCTCGATCGCGCCCTTCGCGGTCTCCACCACGGCGACGACGTCGCCACGCTTCACGCGGTCCCCCGGACGGACGAGCCACTCCACAAGCGTGCCGGACTCCATGTCCGCGCCCAGCGACGGCATGCGGAAGACCGTCATGACGGACGCACGAGGCTGCGCGCGGCCGCGGCGATCGTCTCCGGCTGCGGGAGGGCAGCGCGTTCGAGATGCGCGGGATACGGGATCGGCACCTCGCGCGCGCAGACCCGACGGATCGGCGCATCGAGCTCGAAGAACGCTTCCTCGACCAGGCGCATCGCCACCTCGGCCGAGAGCGAGCCCGACCGCCAGCCCTCGTCGATGATCACCACGCGGCGCGTGCGGGAGACGGAGTCCACCACAGTCACCATGTCGAGCGGGCGCAGCACGCGCAGATCGATCACCTCCGCCGAGAGTCCCTCCCCGGCGAGCATCTCCGCGGCGGCGAGGGTCTTGAACAGGCTGCCGCCATAGGTGACGAGCGTGACGTCACTGCCCGGGCGCCGCACCTTCGCGTGCGCGATATCGACGCCGGTGACGGCCGGATCGAGCGTGCCCTCCATGTTGTACAGCATCACGTGCTCGAAGATGAGCACCGGGTTCGGATCGGCGAGCGCCGGAGCGAGCATGTGGCGCGCATCCTCGATGGTCGCCGGGGCGAGGATGCGAAGACCGGGGATGTGCGCGAACCAGCCCTCCAGGCTGTGCGAGTGCTGCGCCGCGAGCTGGCGGCCCGCCCCTGTGGCGAGCCTCAGCACCAGCGGTACGGCGAACTGCCCGCCCGACATGTGCGGGATCGTCGCCGCGTTGTTCAGGATCTGGTCGAGCGCCAGCAGGCTGAAATTGCACGTCATGACCTCGACGATCGGCCGCATGCCCGCCATCGCCGCGCCGATGCCGGCGCCGACGAAGGCGCTCTCGGACAGCGGGGTATCACGGATGCGATCCTCGCCGAGTTCGGCCATCAGCCCCTTGGTGACCGCGTAGCAGCCGCCGTAGCGGCCGACATCCTCGCCCATCAGGAAGACGCGCGGATCGGCGATGATCGCTTCGCGGATGGCCTGGCGGCAGGCCTCGCGATAGGTGAGGCGCTCGGCGGTCGTGGATGCGTCGCTCACGACGGCACCTCGTCCATGGTGACGAAGCGTTCGAGTTCCTCGACCGGCTCGAGTGTGCCGGCCTCGGCGAAGGCGACGGCGTCCTCCACCTCGGCCGCGACCTCGGCGCCGAGTACGGCAAGGTCGTCGCCATGCAGATGCCCGGCCTGTTCCAGCCAGCGTTGCAGCCGCACGATCGGGTCGCGCTCGCGCCACGACGCGACCTCCTCCTTGGTCCGGTAGAGCTGCGCGTCGAACATCGAATGCGCGCGGAACCGGTAGGTGAGGCATTCGAGCAGATGCGGCCCACCACCCTGGCGGATGCGCGCCACCGCGCGGCGCGCGGCAACCTCGACCGCGACCACGTCCATCCCGTCCACCGCCTCGCCGCCCATGCGGTAGCCGGCCGCCTTGCGCCAGATTTCCGGCTCGGCCTCGGCGACACCGAGCGGCGTGCCCATCGAGTAGCGGTTGTTCTCGCAGACGAACAGCACCGGCAGGCGCCAGAGGGACGCAAGGTTCAGGCTCTCGTGGAACTCGCCTTCGTCCGCCGCCCCCTCGCCGAAGAAGCATGCGGTCACAGCGTCGCGCTTCTGCATCGCATCCGCGAGCGCGACGCCGAGCGACAGCGGCAACCCGCCACCGACGATCGCGTTGCCGCCATAGAAGCGCGTCGCCCGGTCGAAGATGTGCATCGAGCCGCCACGGCCGCGGCACGTCCCTTCCAGCTTGCCCAGCATCTCGGCCATCAGCGGGCGCATGGCGATGCCGCGCGCCAGCGCCTGGCCGTGCTCGCGATACGTGGCGATCACGGCGTCGCGCGGCTCGAGCGCCTGCATGATACCGACCGCGACCGCCTCCTGGCCGTCATAGAGATGCAGGAAGCCGCGGATCTTCTCCGCCTGGTAGAGCTCGGCGCAGCGCGCCTCGAAGGCACGGATGCGCATCATCTCGCGCAGCAGCTTCAGCCCATGCGCGCGATCGAGATGGACCTTCGCCTCGCTCATCGCGCGTCGTCCTCGAGGGTGGAGAGGTCGCCTTCGGGCAGGCCGAGTTCGCGCGCCTTGAGCAGGCGCCGCATGATCTTGCCGCTGCGCGTGCGCGGCAGGGTGGGCAGCGCGTCGATCTCGCGCGGTGCGACCGCCGGACCGAGCCGCTTGCGCGCATGGCCGAGCAGGTCCCGCCGCAGCTCCTCGGACCACACATGGCCCGCCTTCAGCGACACGAACGCCTTGACGATCTCGCCCGCGGTCGGATCGGGCTTGCCGATCACGCCGGCCTCCGCCACCGCCGGGTGTTCCATCAGCGCGCTCTCGACCTCGAACGGACCGATCAGATGGCCCGATGACTTGATCACGTCATCGGCGCGCCCGACGAACCAGAAATACCCCTCCTCGTCGCGCATCGCGAGATCGCCGGTGAGGTACCAGCCATCGGCGAAGCATTTGCGGTAGCGCTCCTCCTCGTTGATGTAGGCGCGCATCATCGACGGCCAGCCGGCCTTGAGCGCGAGTTCGCCCGAGACCCCCGGCTCCCGCACGACCTTGAGACGCCCCGCCTCGCGCGTGACGATCGCCGCCTCGACGCCGGGCACGGGCCGTCCCATCGAGCCGGGCTTCACGTCCATCGCCGCGAAGTTGGCGATCATGATGCCGCCCGTTTCGGTCTGCCACCAGTTGTCGTGGAACGGCCGGCCGAAGGTCTCGTTGCTCCAGACCACCGCCTCCGGATTGAGCGGCTCGCCGACGCTCGCCATGAAACGCAGCGCCGAGAGGTTCCGTCCCTTCAGCGCCTCTGAGCCGAGGCGCATCATCATGCGGATCGCCGTCGGCGCGGTGTACCAAACGGTGACGCGCTCGCGTTCGAGCACGCCGTACCAGGTCTCGGCATCGAACTCGGCCTCCACCACCAGCGTCGTCACGCCGTTCGCGAGCGGGGCGATGATGCCGTAGCTGGTGCCGGTCACCCAACCGGCATCCGCCGTGCACCAGAAGATGTCGTCGGCGTGCAGGTCGAGCGCGTAGCGGCCGGTGAGGGTGTGCATCACCACCGCCTCATGCACGTGCAGCGCGCCCTTGGGCCGGCCGGTCGTGCCGCTGGTGAAATGCAGCAGCGCCGGATCCTCGGGGTCGGTCGGCGGGATGGCGTAGTGCGGATCCGCGGCACCGACCAGCGCGTGCCAGTCCTCGGTGCCTTTGACCGCCGTGCCCGTCTCGTCCTCGCCGATCAGGATGACGTGAGCGAGGTTCGGCAGGCTGTCGCGCAGACCCTCCACCTTGCGGCGATAGAGTGCCTCGGTGGTCACCAAGACCCGCGCATCGCCGAGCGTCAGCCGCGTCAGGATCGGCTCGGGGCCGAAGGCGGAGAACAGCGGGCAGACGACGCATTTCGCCTTGAGCGCGCCGAGTACGGCGAGATGCAGTTCGGGGATCCGACCGAGCAGCGCGAACACCCGCTCGCCCGGCCGCACGCCGAGCGCACCGAGGGCGTTGGCGACGCGGTTGGTCGCATCGCGCAGCCCGGCCCAGGTGAAGCTGCGCCTCTGGCCACGCCGGCCGAGCCAGCGCAGCGCGACCTCATCCCCGCGCGGTCCGTCGGCGTGCCGGTCGATCGCCTCGTGCGCGATGTTGAGTCCGGCACCACCAGGCAGTCCGTCCAGCAGGGCGCGCGCCGCGTCCCAGCGGAAGTGGCGGCAGATGGCTTCGTAGTCGCTCAGGTTCGGTGGCGGACGAAGGCTCTCGACCTGTTTGGTGATGCGCCGATAGCCCGCGCGCACCCCGTAGTCTTGCCCTGCATCCTTGGTCGTCACCGGCGTGTCCCTGTCTGGAGGACGAATTCCTCCCGTCTCGGCCGTCCTGGACCATGATCTGCGTCAATCGGCCCGGACGGCGTGGACCCGCGCGGCTGCCGGGACAGGCCCGGCGTGCGGGTTTCGGCGCCACGGCTGCCGGCCGCGCGCCCGGCCTCGCCACAACTTGATCGGGATCAACGCAGCCGGCGGCGGACTATGCATGCTGTCCAGGACGAGAACGAGAAACACGACGGGCGCATGGCCCGAGCGGTGGGTGGAGGCAGCAATGGCCGAGAAGTCCAAGACTGACCCTGCCGCGCCAGGCGACGCGAACAGGCCGGCGGTGCAGCGTTCTCCTGCCAAGGCGCGGGAGGCCGCGGGCAGTGCCTATGACAGTTTCTGGCATTGCCTCAGCGGACAACACCCGGCAGGACGGTGGCCGCGCGATCGCGACGTCGCGCCGCTGCGTCCCTTGCGTGCTGCCTTCGGGTTGGCCGAGGAGAAACAGCCGATCGATTACGGTCCGACAGGGCAGCCGGGTCACGCCGCGCCCCGGACACAGGCCCGGGGCGGTCACGCGCGCGACGCACGCGCCCGGCCTGCCGGTTCGGAAGAGCATCGCGGCGCAGCACCCGGTCCGCGTCGCGACTGAGGGCCGCGCCGTTCGCGAACGATCGAGGCCTCACCCGGCGGCCGCAGGACGTTGAACGGCCCGCCGCGTATCCGGTTCCAGCAGCGCCAGCAATCCCTTCAGCATCGCGATGGGCGCAGGCGGGCATCCGGGAATGCGCAGATCGACCGGGATCACGGCCGCAACGCTGCCGACAACCGCATAGGAGGATGCGAAACACCCCCCGTCGACCGCGCAGTCGCCGACGGCCACCACCCATTTCGGATCCGGCGTCGCGACATGAGTGCGTTCGAGCGCCTCGCGCATGTTCTTCGTCACCGGCCCGGTCACGAGCAGCACGTCGGCATGACGCGGCGAGGCGACGAAGCGCAGCCCGAAACGCTCGATGTCGTAGTAGGCATTGTTGAGCGCGTGGATCTCGAGCTCGCAGCCATTGCACGACCCCGCATCCACTTCCCGGATCGCCAGGCTGCGCCCGAGACGGCGTCGCGCCGCGAGCCCAAGCGCCTCGCCCAGCTCGGCCAGCGCCGCGTCATCCGGTGCCGGCGCCGGTTCCGTCACCGGCAGGCGGATCAGGCTTTCGAACAGCAGCTTGCGCATCGCGCCGTCGCCTCAGAGATCGTGGCCCGAATAGGAACAGTTGAACGACTTGTTGCAGAGCGGGAAGTCCGCGACGATGTTGCCCTCGATCGCCGCTTCGAGCAGCGGCCACTGGAACCAGGATGGATCGCGCAGATGGCAGCGCGCGATCCGGCCATCCTCGGCGAGGCGCAGCCAGACCAGGATGTCGCCGCGGAAGCCTTCGACCAGCGCGAGCCCCTCGCCGGCCGCCGCCGGCACCTCGAGGCGCAGGGCACCGGCCGGCAGCGCGTCCAGGATCATGTCGATGAGATCGAGACTTTGCCCGACCTCGCGGATGCGAACCCAGATACGCGCATTGACGTCGCCCGCCTCCAACGTCGGCACCTCGAACGCCAGACGATCATATGGCGGGTAGCGCATCGATCGGCGTGCATCGAAACGACGGCCCGAGGCGCGCCCGACGAAGCCGCCGGCGCCGAACTGTCGCGCCCGATCCAGGGCAAGCACCCCCGTGCCCACCGTACGGTCCTGCAACGAGGCGGTGTTGTCGTAGAGCTCGATCAGCGCGGGAAACCGCCGGCGCAGCGCAGCAACCAAGCGGCGCAGCGACGCCGCGCCGTCCAGGGTCAGATCGACGGTCACCCCACCGGGGATGATGCGATCGCGCATCAGGCGATGACCGAAACAGGTGTCGGATGCCCGCAGCACCTGCTCGCGCAGGATGCCGCACTGCGCGTGCATCAGGCTGAAGGCAGCGTCGTTGCAGATCGCGCCGATATCGCCGAGATGATTGGCCACGCGCTCCAGCTCCGCCATCAGGGCCCGCAGCCAGTGCGCGCGCTCCGGCACCTCGACGCCGAGCGCGGCCTCGACAGCCCGCGCGAAGGCAAGCGCATACGCGACCGTGCTGTCGCCCGAGACGCGGCCCGCGAGCCGCGCGCCCTGCTCCAGCGTGGCGCCGGCCATCAGCCCCTCGATCCCCTTGTGGACGTAGCCGAGCCGTTCCTCCAGGCGCACGACCGTCTCACCGCTGGCGGAGAAGCGGAAATGCCCGGGCTCGATGATGCCGGCGTGGACCGGGCCGACCGGGATCTGATGCAGACTCTCGCCCTCGGCCGCGAGGAACGCGTAGGCCGGATCGCGCGGCACCGCCGCTGCACCGAGCGGTCGGCTCAGGCCCCACCGCCCGTGATCCAGCCATGGCCGCGTGTCCGGCAGGCCGATCGGCGTCAGCCCAAACAGATCCTGCGCGGCCCGCTCCGGGCGGATGGCCGGGGGATGCTGTGCGCCGACCGAGGGATAGCGGCCGTCGGCGCAGTCGAGACTGAGAACGACGATCGCTTCGGCGGCTTCGTCGCAGAGCGCGATGTGGACGCCGGCCGCCTCACCCCAGAGTCCGAGCAGCGTGGGATTGCCGTCGGCGAGCTGCGCCATCACCGCCTGCCACGTCGCCTCATCGACGACGACGCGTGGCCACGGCCGATGCGATGCGATCGGCCGCCCGCCTGTGATCAGGTCGCTGAGGCCAGCCATCCTTGCCTCCTTGCCGGTCTCATCCGTCGCCGTCATCCGAGCATCGCCGCCACATGCTGGAACCAGGCCACCAGGGGCGGCGGCAGATAGAGCCCGGCCAGCAGCACCAGCGCGAGATGGGCGAACATCGGCAGATAGGACGCCTCGACCGGCGCGGTGCTGCCATGCGGCGTACCGAAGGCGAGCCCGTGCAGCCGCAGCAGCAGCGCGCCGAACGCGACGAGCAGCCCCAGAACGAGCGGAATCGCCAAGAGCGGCGCGCGGGCGAAGGTCGAGGTCACCACCAGGAACTCGCTCATGAAGATGCCAAGCGGCGGCAGTCCCGCGATCGCGACCACGCCGACGACCAGGCCCCAGCCCAGCAGCGGGTGGCTTTCCGTGAGGCCACGGATCTCGGCGATCTTCTGCGTCCCCTTCACCTGCGCGATGTGTCCGACCGCGAAGAAGATCGCCGACTTCGTCAAGCTGTGCATCACCATGTGCAGCAGCCCCGCGAAATTGGCGAGCGGGCCGCCCATGCCAAAGGCGAAGGCGATGATGCCCATGTGCTCGATCGAGGAGTAGGCGAACATGCGCTTGATGTCGCGCCGGCGGTAGAGCATGAACGCGGCGAAGACGAGCGAGCTCAGCCCCATCGTCACCATCAGCGACCCGGCCGCGATCGCCGCCGGGTTCGCGGCCAGCAGCAGCTTGAACCGCAGCACGGCATAGAGCGCGACATTCAGCAGCAGGCCCGACAGCACCGCCGAGATCGGCGTCGGACCCTCGGCATGCGCGTCCGGCAGCCAGGCATGCAGGGGCGCGAGACCGACCTTGGTGCCGTAGCCGAGCAGCAGGAAGACGAAGGCGAGGTTGAGCAGCGCGGGATCGAAGGCGGCAACCCGCTGCATGAGGGTTGTCCAGACCATCGCCTCCAGCCCCTCGCCGATCACCGGATGCGCCGCCACGTAGACGAGGATCGTGCCGAACAGCGCGAGTGCGATGCCGACGCTGCCGAGGATGAAGTACTTCCAGGCCGCCTCCAGCGCCTCGTGCGTCCGGTAGATGCCGACCATCAGCACGGTGGTGAGGGTGGCGAGTTCGATCGCCACCCACATCAGGCCGATATTGTTGGCCACCAGCGCAAGGTTCATGCCGAACATCAGCGCCTGGTACATCGCGTGATAGAAGCGGAGATAGGAGCGCGGCAGCCGGCCGATCCCGATCTCGTGGGCGATGTAGCTCGCGCTGAACACGCTGGTCGTGAAGCCGACGAAGGTATTCAGCACGAGGAAGACGATGTTGAGGTCGTCGATCAGCAGGTAGAGGCCGGGCTGTGGCCGCTCTCCCGCCAGGAGGCCGAGCGCGGCGAGCAGGGTCAGCAGCGTCGCTACGATGTTGAGCCGCGCGGTCAGCCGGTAGCCTGGCAGCAGCGCAAGCAGGGCGGCCGTCACCAGCGGGATCAGCAGGATCGCGGCGACGGCATCGCCGGGTGCAAGGCTCATCGACGCTCTCCGCGATGCCGGTCGAGCGCCTGGATATCGACCGTGTCGAAGCGCTCGCGGATCCGGAACAGGAAGATGCCGATGACGATGAAGGCGATCAGCACCGAGAAGGCAACGCTGATCTCCACCACCAGGGGCATGCCCTTCGCGCCCGCCGCTGCCAGGATCAGACCGTTCTCCAGCGACATGAAGCCGACGACCTGGCCGACCGCGTTGCGCCGCGTGACCATCGTCAGCAGCCCAAGCAGGATGACGGCAAGCGCGAAGGCGAGGTCCTCGCGCGCGAGCGGATCGGCCTCCGGCGTCGCCTGCAACATCACCGAGATGGCGAGCGCAACCAGCCCCATGCCGGCGAGCATCGTGGGGCCGACGCCGATCACCGTCTCGATCTCGCGATGAATGCCGAGCCGCTGGACGATGCGGTGAAGGGCCACGGGAATCACGATCGCCTTGAAGACGAGCGCGATCGCCGCGGTGATGTAGAGATGCGGCGCGCCCTGGACATGCGCCTGCCACGCGACCGACAGCGCCAGCACCACCGCGTGCAGGGCGAAGAGGTTGAGCAGCGCATAGAGACGGTCCTGGTAGAGCATCATGAAGCTGACCAGGACGAGGCCACCGGCGAGCAGATGGGCGATGTCGAAGGCGAGGCCTTCCATCACAGGCTCCGCGAGACGAAGAGCAGCAGCGTGCCGAGGAGGCCGAGCATGAGCGCGGCGCCGAGGAAGTCGGGCACGCGGAACACGCGCATCTTGGCGATCGAGGTCTCGAACAGCGCGAGCGCCACCGCGCCCACCAGCAGCTTGCCGAGATAGGTCGCGAGGCCGATTGCGCAGGCGGTGGCGCTCGCGCCGGCTCCAGCCAGGCCCCAGGGAGCAAACAGGCAGGCGATCAACGACAGGTAAAGCAGCAGCTTGAGCGACGCGGCGAACTCGATCATCGCCAGGTGCCGGCCCGAGTACTCCAGCACCATCGCCTCATGCACCATCGTGAGTTCGAGATGCGTCGCGGGGTTGTCGACCGGAATGCGGGCGTTCTCGGCGATCGCGACCATCACGAGTCCGATCAGGGCCAGGCCGAGCGAGACGCGCAATCCGACGCCCGGCGAGACCATGAAGGCCGCGATGGTGGAAAGCTGCGTCGAACCCGCGACCAGCGCGACGGTGAAGACGACGACCAGCATGGCGGGCTCGGCAAGGGAGGCGATCAGCATCTCGCGGCTCGCCCCGATGCCGCCGAAACTCGTGCCGACATCCATGCCCGCGAGCGCCAGAAAGAACCGCGCGCTGCCGAGCAGCGCGATGATCGCGATCAGATCGGCCGTCCAGCTGAAGGTGAGGCCGATCGCAAAGGTCGGAACCAAGGCCGCCGCGACCCAGGTCGCCGCGAAGATGAGATAGGGCGCGACGCGGAACAGCCAGGACGCCCCCTCGGCGATCACCGCCTCCTTGCGCGCGAGGCGCAACAGGTCGCGATAGGGCTGGATCACCGAAGGCCCGCGGCGGCGCAGCAGGCGCGCCTTCACCTTGCGCACGATACCGGTCAGCAGCGGTGCCAGCAGCAGCACGAGCGCCATCTGCGCGCCCTGGACGAGCAGGTCCAGCATCACGGCCACAGCGCGAGCACCAGCAACAGCCCAACGAGGGCCAGGAAGACCAGGCTCAGATAGCGCCGGATGGTCAGGAATTGCAGCACATTGAGCCGCTGGCTCGCGACGCCGATCGCGCGCGCGAGGGGTGCGTAGAGGCCGTCCCAGACAAGGTCGCGCTGCGCGACATCGAGGCGCGCCGGAGCGAGGCTGCCGGGCGGTGGCATGCGCACCTGCTCGCATGCGCGGAACACGACGGTGCCGAAGACGCGGCGCACGGGTTGGGCGAAGCTCACGGCCGTGTACTGGGTGGCCGGGTTCGCATCCGGATAGCCGCAATCCCATGGAGGCGCTCGGCGCAGCGCGCGCGAGGCGAAACGGTGAATCACCAGCATCGCGAGCACGGCCGAGACGGCGATGAACGCGAACAGCAGCAGCCCGTTGTAGGAACTGCGGCTCTCGGCGATCGGCACGATCGACAGCCACGGCACATGCATCTGCACCGGCATCCGCGCGCCAAGCACCGACGCGACGGACGGCGCGAGCGCATCGATCACCAGGCCTGGCAAAATGCCGAGCAGGAGACACAGCGTCGCGAAGAGGCCCATGGCGATGAGCGGGATCCGGTCGACCTCACATGCCGCGCTGCACACCTCGGACCGCGCCCGGCCGAGGAAGGTGACGCCGAATGCCTTGACGAAACAGGCCGCGACCAGGGCGGCCGAGAGCGCCAGCACCGCGCCCACCGCCGGCACCATGACCTTCAGGCCCCATTGCGGCAGGCCGGGGCTCAACAGGATCGCCTGGAAGGTCAGCCACTCCGAGACGAAGCCATTGAGCGGCGGCAGCGCAGAGATCGCCACGCAGCCGACCAGGAAGGCGAAGCCGGTCGCCGGCATGCGGTGGATCAGCCCGCCGAGACGGTCCATGTCGCGCGTGCCTGTCGCGCTCAGCACGGCACCCGCGCCGAAGAACAGCAGGCTCTTGAACAGCGAATGGTTCAGCGCGTGGAACAGCGCGGCGGTGAGCGCCAGCGCGGCCGCCGCAGCGAAGCCGTTCGCCTGGAACGCCAGCGCGAGCCCCAGATTGACGAAGATGACGCCGATGTTCTCGATCGTGGAGTAGGCAAGCAGGCGCTTGAAATCCCGCTCCATCAGCGCGTGCAGGATGCCGAGCAGGGCGGTGGCCCCGCCGAGAAAGAGCAGCAGCATGCCCGCCCACCAGGAGGGGGCGGCGATCAGATCGAAGACGACGCGGATGAAACCGTAGACCGCGACCTTGGTCATCACGCCGCTCATCAGCGCCGAGACATGGCTCGGCGCCGCCGGATGGGCGAGCGGCAGCCAGACATGCAGCGGCACCAGGCCGGCCTTGGAGCCCGCACCGAGCAGCAGCAGCGCCAGCGCGAGCGGCATCACCCAGGGGGCGTGGGTAGCCGCGCGCATCGCCGCGAAGGTGTAGCCACCGTCGGCGCCGGCGAGCAGGCCGAAGGCGAGCAGCAGCGCGAGCGTGCCGAAGCTCGCCATGACGAGATAGATGTAGCCGGCGCGCGCATTCTCCGCGTCGCGGTGATGCGCCATCACCAGCGCCCAGGACGCGAGCGACATGAACTCCCAGGACAGCAGGAAGGTGAAGGCGTCGTCCGCCAGCACCACGAGGTTCATGCCGGCGAGAAAGGCCGGAAAGAACGGCAGCACGCGCTGCGGCGCCTCCTCGTGGCGGCCGTAGCCGATGCCGTAGAGGCTCGCCGCCGCACCGCCGAGATTGACGACGACAAGGAAGAACGCGGCGAGCGCGTCGATGCGGAACCGCGCGCCGATCCAGGGAATGCCGAGCGGCAGCGCGAGGGTGGCCGCCTCCCCGCCCGCAGCCAGGAGGTGGATGAGCGCGGACAGGATCGTGACGCCGCACACCGCGAGAGAGGTGCCATAGACGAGCACGCGCCCCGCCGCGGCACGCGCCCGTGCGACGCCCACGATTGCCGTTGCGAGCAGCGCCGCCACCGACCACAGGGCGATCTGGACGGGCATTCCGGGCGCCGGTCCTAGGGCAGGGTCTGCATGCGGGCAGGCCCCATCATGGCGTGTCGGGGCCCGCCCGATCCGGTTGCGCCCTCGCCGCCTGCGGCGTGCGCAGCCGAACCCCGCGACCGCCACCGACGCTCACCGCGCCCTCACCGATGAGCTCGATGCCCGCCGCATCGAGGGCTGCGACCAGCTTCATCAGGGAGTCGACATTGCCGCGGATCGCCCCGCTGCCGGATGCCTCCATGCGCTGAATGGTGGGCACCGACAGGCCCGACAGTTCGGCGAGCTGGCGTTGGTCGATGCCGAGCAGTGCCCGCGCGGCGCGCAACTGGGATGGCGTGATCACCGGCTCCCCGGTCAGGCGACAGGTTCAATCAGATACTCAGTATCACACAGCATTTCTGATATCTCAAATATCCCTCTTGCTGCTTGAGGTGCCATTCGGGCGCTGGCGTCTCAGCCTCCCCCCGCTAAGTTCAGGCCATCCCGCGCCCGCAGAGAACGATGTCATGCCTTGCGCAACGGTCGCCCCCCGGCTCAAGGGCGAGCGGCGCCAGCATGCCCGCCCCTTCGATCGCGACATTGACGCGCAGGTCAGGCGCGATCAGCGTGACCGCTTCGCTGCCCAGGAATCCCGACATGCCCGCACACCCCGTCGAGACCGCCGCCACGTCCGGGGGAAGCCACGACGTCCGGATCATGACGCTGATCGGCACGGGGCATTTCCTGTCGCATTTCTACATGCTGTGCCTGCCGCCGCTGTTCCTGTTCTGGCGCGCGGAGTTCGAGGCCTCCTTCGCCGAGCTCGGGCTCGCGGTCGCGCTGATGTCGGGCACTACGGCACTGTTGCAGACGCCGGTCGGCTTCGCGGTGGACAGGCACGGCGCGCGGCCCTTCCTGGTCGGGGGCACGCTGCTGATGGCGCTGTCGATCTCCGCGATGGCGGCCGCGCCGGGGATCTGGGCGATCTGGGCGCTCGCCGTCCTGTCCGGCGTCGGCAATTCGGTGATCCACCCTGCCGACTACGCGATCCTCGCGGGCTCGATCGACAAGTCCCGCATGGGGCGCGCCTTCGCGATGCACACCTTCACCGGGAACCTGGGGTTCGCGCTCGCGCCGCCGGTGATCGCGGTGCTGGCCGCCGTGATGGGCTGGCGGGCCTCGCTGCTGGTCGTGGGGCTCCTGGGCGTGCCGGTGGTCGCCGCCATCCTGGTGCAGAGCCGGATCCTGCGCGACCAGGCGAAGCCCAAGCCCAGCGAGACGGGGCCGAATGGACGCGAGCTGCTGCTGTCGCGCCCCATCCTGCTGTTCTTCGGCTTCTTCCTGCTCTCCTCGATGGCCGGGTCGGGGATCCAGGCCTTCGTCATTACCGTTCTGGGCAAGCTTTGGGGGACGCCCGTGGCGGTCGCCTCGATGGTGCTGACCGGCTACATGGTCGGCGCCACGGGCGGCACGCTGGTGGGCGGCTGGGTCGTGGATGCGACGAAGCGCAGCCTGATGGGCTTCGTGGTGGTGCTGACCCTGTTCGCGGCGGCGATGATCCTCGCACTCGGCCTGATGCCGATGCCGGAGCTGATGCTGCCGGTGGTGGCCTTGCTGGGTGGGCTGGCGATGGGAGCGTCGCGCACGCCCCGCGACATCATGCTGAAGGATGCCTCACCGCCCGGTCAGATCGGCAAGGTCTTCGGCTTCGTCTCGTCCGGACTGCCGCTCGGCAGCGCGATCATGCCGGTGCCGCTCGGCTTCCTGATCGACCTCGGGCATCCGCAGCTCGTGCTGCCGGTGGTCGCGGCGATCCTGGTGCTGTCGCTGTTCTGTGCCGGATTGGCGCAATCGGGGGCGAGGACTCGCCGAAGGGTGACGCCGGCACCCGCGGAGTGAGGGCGGCGCGAGTGCTACACCGCCCCTACGCGTGTGAGCGGGTCGCCGAAGTCCACCGTTCGATGATCCGAGATCACGCCGCCACGGGCTTGTGCTCGACGCCCTTCTCGTCCAGCAGCGCGACGAGCTCGCCCGACTGGAACATCTCGGTGACGATGTCGCAGCCGCCGACGAACTCGCCCTTCACGTAGAGCTGCGGGATCGTCGGCCAGTTGGTGAACTGCTTGATGCCCTCGCGGATGCCGGGGTCCTCCAGCACGTTCACGCCTTTGAACTTCACCCCCATGTGCATGAGGATCTGCACCACCCGCGCCGAGAACCCGCATTGCGGGAACATCGGCGTGCCCTTCATGAACAACACCACCGGGTTCTCGGTGATGTCGGCCTGGATGCGCTCGAAGACGGGGTTCGACATCGGTTCGGTTCCTGGTCCCGTGTGGTGGTTCAGTCCTGCGGCGGGCTCGTTTGCAAGGCGAGCGCGTGCAGCGCCCCGCCCATCCGGCCCTGGAGCGCGGCATAGACCATCTGGTGCTGCTGCACGCGCGTCTTGCCCTTGAAGGCGGCCGAGACGACGGTCGCGGCGTAGTGGTCGCCGTCGCCGCGCAGGTCCTCGACCGTCACCTGCGCGTCCGGCAGGCCCGCCTTGATCAGCGCCTCGATCTCCGCCGCCGACATCGGCATCGCCGGTCCGTCCCCTCAGGCCATGTAGGCGGGCAGCCACGACGCGTGGACCTGCCTCAGCCGCTCGACCGATATGGAGAACGCCCCCGTGAGTGTCAAACCCGTCCCCTCCGCGCGGCCGAGCAGCGCCGCGGGCACCCCGGCGGCCGCCGCCTCGGCCAGCAGCGCGCGCCCGTCGGCCACCGCGAGCAGGTAGCGGGCCTGGTCCTCGCCGAACCAGAACGCGTGCGGCGGCATGCCCTCCGGCGCCGGGGCCAGCACCACGCCGACGCCGCCGGCGATCGCCATCTCGGCCACCGCGACCAGCAGCCCGCCATCCGAGACGTCGTGGCTGGCGCGCACACGGCCCGCCAGGATCATCCGCCGGACGAAATCGCCGTTGCGGCGCTCGGCCGCGAGGTCCACCGGGGGCGGCGCGCCCTCCTCGCGGCCGGCGATCTCGCGCAGCCACAGCGACTGGCCGAGCTGCCCGGCCGTCGCGCCGATCAGCACCAGGTCGAGCCCCGGCGCGAGGGCAAGCCCCACCGCCTGGGCCGCATCCTCCAGCACGCCCACGCCGCCGATCGCCGGGGTGGGCAGGATCGGCCGGCCGTCCGTCTCGTTGTAGAGCGAAACGTTACCGGACACGACCGGGAAGTCGAGCGCGCGGCAGGCGGCCGCCATGCCGCGCACCGCGGCGGCGAACTGGCCCATGATGCGCGGGCGTTCCGGGTTGCCGAAGTTCATGTTGTCGGTGATGGCGAGCGGGCGCGCGCCCACCGCGGTGAGGTTGCGCCACGCCTCGGCCACCGCCTGCTTGCCCCCCTCCTCCGGGTCGGCCTGGCAGTAGCGCGGCGTACAGTCGGCGGTGAGCGCGAGCGCACGCTTCAGCCCTTCGAGCTTCACCACCGCCGCGTCCGCCCCGCCCGGGCGCTTCACCGTCTGCCCGCCGACCGTCGAATCGTACTGGTCCCAGATCCAGGCGCGCGAGCAGAGATCGGGGCAGCCGATCAGCGTGACCAGCGCCGCCTCGAGCCCCACAGGATCGGGCACGCTGGCGGGGTCGAGCGGGGCGGGCTTCGGCGTCTCCTCGGTCGGGCGGCGATAGAGCGGGGCCTGATCGGAGAGCGGCGCGAGCGGGATGTCCGCCTCAACCTTTCCCTTGTGGCGCAGCACGATCCGCCCGGTGTCGGTGAGGTGGCCGATCACCGCGAAGTCGAGCTCCCACTTCTCGAAGATCGCGCGCGCCGCGTCCTCGGCGCCGGGGCGGAGGATCATCAGCATCCGCTCCTGGCTCTCGGACAGCATCATCTCATAGGCGCTCATGCCGGTCTCGCGCTGCGGCACGCGGTCGAGATCGAGCTCGATCCCGACACCCCCCTTGCCCGCCATCTCGACCGAGGACGATGTCAGCCCGGCCGCCCCCATGTCCTGGATCGCGACGATCGCATCGGTCGCCATCAGCTCCATGCAGGCTTCGATCAGCAGCTTCTCGGTGAACGGATCCCCCACCTGCACGGTGGGGCGCTTCTCGTCGCCTTCGTCGGCGGCGAACTCGGCCGAGGCCATGGTCGCGCCGTGGATGCCGTCGCGCCCGGTCCTGGAGCCGACATACACGACCGGGTTGCCCACGCCGGCCGCGGCCGAGAGGAAGATGCGGTCCGCCGGCGCGATGCCGACCGTCATCGCATTGACCAGCGGGTTGCCGTCATAGGCGGGGTGGAAGTTCACCTCGCCGCCGACCGTCGGCACGCCGACGCAGTTGCCGTAGCCGCCGATGCCGCGCACCACGCCGTCGAGGATCCGTTTCGTGCGCGGGTTGTCGGGCGAGCCGAAGCGGAGCGCGTTCAGGTTCGCGATCGGCCGCGCCCCCATGGTGAAGACGTCGCGCAGGATGCCGCCCACCCCGGTCGCCGCGCCCTGATAGGGCTCGATGAAGCTCGGGTGGTTGTGGCTCTCCATCTTGAACACGGCGGCGAGCCCGTCGCCGATCGCGACCACGCCCGCGTTCTCGCCCGGGCCGTGGATCACCCAGGGCGCCTTGGTCGGCAGCTCGCGCAGCCAGACGCGGGAGGATTTGTACGAGCAGTGCTCGGACCACATCACCGAGAAGATGCCGAGTTCGGTCAGCGAGGGCTGGCGGCCGAGGATCGCCAGCACGCGCTCATGCTCGTCGGGCTTCAGGCCGAACTCGGCGGCGAGCTGGGTGGCCCGCTCGGGGGGCAGCGTCTCGGGGGTGTCGGTCACGTGGTCCTCGGGCGCGTCGTCGAAGGGGAACGGCCACGCCGAGGGGCCACGTGTCAAGGCGGCCTCCGCGAGGCTTGCAGCTCGCCCCCGCGCGCGGGATCGTCACGCCATGAGCACGCCTCCCCGCCCGCAGATCGGCCAGGCCGTCACCTTCCTCTATGCCGACCCGCCCGAGCCTTCGTGGCGGTTCTACGAGGAGGTACTGGGCCTGCCCCTCGTGCAGGACCAGGGCACCTGCCGCATCTACGCCGCGGCCCAGGGGCGCACGGCCTTCCTTGGCGTCTGCCGAGCCCGCGCGCCGCGCGCGACCGACAATCCGCGCGCGGTCGGCGGGGTGGTGTTCACCTTCGTCGCCGAGGACGTGGACGGCTGGTACGCGCATCTCCGCGCCAAGGGCGTGGACATCCCCGCCGCGCCGACGCTGTCCGCGCAGTACCGGGTCTATCATTTCTTCTTCCGCGACCCGGCCGGCTACACGCTCGAGATCCAGCGCTTCGACCGGCCCGACTGGCCGGCGCCCTGACCCGGGAACCGCCGACCGGCGCGTGACGTTCCTTCCGCACGACCATGCGGAGGACGGCACATGCCACGAAGCGTACTGATGATCCTGGCGGCCGCGGCCCTCGGTCTCGCGGCCTGCGGCACGGACCCGAAGGGGCGGGTCGAGGGCGGCACGGCGGCGGGCGCGGCCACCGGTGCGGGGATCGGCGCGCTGGCCGGCCCGCCGGGCGTGCTGGTGGGCGGGATCGTGGGCGCGGGCGCGGGCGCGCTCGGCTCCTCGCTCACCACCCCGGATCAGGTGAACCTGGGCGATCCGCCCTGGCGCAACCCCGAAGCGCGGCCGCGTCTCAACTGACGCGCCGCGTGCGGGAGGCGGCGGGGTCCTCCCCCGGCCCCGCCGCCGCGCTCGCCGAAGGCTGACCTCACCCCGACAGCCAGCCACGCCGCGCCCAGATCGCCAGCACGGCGCCGAGGATCAGCGCATAGACGGCGTTCCAGCCCGCCATCGACAGCCCGAGCACGCGGATCGCCGCCTCGTCGCAAGGGATCGCGGGCAGCGGCCGCAACGCGCGCAACAGATCGTCCACCGTCGCCGCCGGCGCGCCGGCCCCGACCACGCATTCCGGCACCGGGCTCGGCCAGAATCCCCACTCGACGCCCGCGTGCAGCGCCGCGATCGCGGCATTGCCGAGGAACAGCACTGCCATGGCCGTCAGCACGCCGGGCCGGAGCCGCACCGGCAGCGCGAGCGCGACGATGCCGAGCGCGATCGCCGCCCAATACGGCCAGCGCTGCCAGAGGCAGAGCGGACAGGGCGGCAGTCCGCCCCAGTACTGCGACGCATAGGCGACCGCGAGGGCGGCGGCGGCGGCGAGCGGGCCGAGCAGCAGGGCGCGCGACATGCCGCCCTCTACCACGCCGCCCGCCCGCCTGGACGCCCCCTCCCCGCATCGCCATGCTGCGCGCGGGACAACTCGCGGGGAGGAGCGCGATGCGGCGCATCTGGGGGCGGACCAACTCCATCAACGTGATGAAGGTGCTCTGGGGCTGTGCCGAGCTCGGCATCGCCTATGAGCGCATCGATGCGGGCGGCGCGTTCGGCGGGCTGAAGACGCCCGAGTACCTGGCCAAGAACCCCAACGCGCTGATCCCGGTGCTGGAGGAGGACGGATTCGTGCTGTGGGAGAGCAACGCCATCCTGCGCTATCTCGGTGCGACAGCGGGCGCCGGCGCGTCGGTCTGGCCGGACGATCCGCGGACGCGCGCGATCGCGGATCAGTGGATGGACTGGCAGCAGACCACCGGCCAGGCCGCGCTCGGCCCCGCCTTCGTTCAGATGTATCGCACCCCGCCCGAGAAGCGCGACGAGGCGGTGATCGCCCGGAGCCTCGCGCGCTCGGCCGAGACCTTCGCGATCCTGGAGGCACATCTCACCAACCATGCCTTCGTCGCCGGCGCGGGCTTCACCCTGGGCGACATCCCGATCGGCTGCCTCGTCTACCGCTACCTGCACATGCCGATCGAGCGGCCGGATTTCCCGGCGCTCGCCGCCTATCACCAGCGCCTGCTGGCCCGCCCCGGCTACGCGGCGCATGTCGCGGTCGGCGTGTCGTGACGGCGGCGCGAACCCTGCCCGTGGTTGTGAGCCACGCGGCCGACGCGACCTTCACCACGGGCCTGCGCGCGTTCTTCGCCTATCGCGACCTCGGCATCCGCCACGTCACCGGCGGCAAGGTGGGCGCACACGTCATCCGCGCAGTGCCCGGCGCGGGCGCGCATCCCGTGTGGCACACGCACGACCTGCACTTCCAGATGGTCTATGTTCTGAAAGGCTGGGTGCGATTCGAGTACGAAGGTGCGGGCGAGGTCCTGCTCACCGCCGGCGCGATGGTGCACCAGCCGTCGGGGATCCGGCACCGCGAGGTGGCGCACAGCGACGATCTCGAACTGCTCGAGATCACGCTCCCGGCCGAGTTCCGAACCGAGGAGGCGCAACCGCCGACATGAGCGATTTCGGACTGCTGATCGGACGGCTGGCGGTCGCGCCGATGTTCCTGCTGGCGGGGTGGAACAAGCTCGGCTGGCCGCCCGGCGCCGGCATCACCGGACTGCTGGCGGCCAAGGGCATCCCGCTGCCCGAGGTCGCTGCCGCCTTCGCGGTCGCGATCGAGATCGTCGCGCCGATCCTGCTCGTGCTCGGCGTGCTGACGCGCTGGGCGGCCTGGGTGCTGGCGCTGTTCACGCTCGGCACGATCTGGATCGCCCATGCCTGGTGGACGTTTCCGCAGGCGCAGCAGGCCGCGCAGCTCGGCGTCGCGCTGAAGAACCTCGCCGTCGCCGGCCTGCTGGTGACGGTGGCGATGGCGGGATCGGGCCGCTACGCGCTCCGGCGCGACTGATCGCTTCGCGCGCGGCCGGTCACCAGACGCCGCCGCCGAAGGACGACACCACCCCCTTCTGGAACGAGGCGACGCGCTTCATGGCCGCCCGGATCGCCGCCTGCTCGGCCCTGGGCAGCGCCGGCAGCTCGACCAGCGTGCCGGGCGGGCGCCCGGCCGCGACATCGTCGAGCTGCTGGCGCAGCAAGGCGCCGGCAAGGCGCTCGAACGCCGCCGCGAGGCCCTCTGCCTCGGCCTGCGACACCGGGCCGAGTTGCGCGAGCGCGGCGAGGCGCGCGCGCGTGCCCGTCTCCGCCACGCCGTGCTTCAGCGCGAGCAGCCGTGTGGCCGAGACGAGCGGCATCAGCCCCGATCGCTTGAGATCGGTGCGCACGCCGGGCCGGTCGGGCTCGTCGTCGCGGAAACCGCCCCAGAAGCTGAGCCCGACGGTCATCTTCGCATCCTCGGCCGCGAGTGCGGCAAGGAAGACCGGATGCGCGGCGAGGGTCCGCTTCAGATGCTCACGGAGCGCGGCGGCCGGCTGAGCATCGCCCCAGACCGGCCTGAAATCGAAGGCGATGTCGCCGAACAGCAGGGCGACGGGGCTGCGCCGCTCGGCCCAAAGCGTGACCTGCGCCTTCCACTGCGTGAGCGTCTTGCGCCACACGGGGTTGCGCGCCATCACGTGCCCCTTGCAGAGCGGGAACCCGGCCGCTTCCAGGCGCCGGTTGAGGTCCTCGGCGAAGGGGATGAACCAGGCGTCCACCTCGCCGTGCCGGGCGTCGTCATAGTCCTGCAGGATCAGGCCATTGTCCTGATCGGGGGCGAGCTGGCTCTCGCCCCGGCCGGCCGAGCCCATCACCAGCAGCGTGAACGGCACCGGCGGCGGTCCGGCGACGGCAAGCGCCCGCTCGACCACCCAGCGGTGGATGTCGAGATTGATCTCCGAGACGACGCCGATCACCTCGGCGGCCGGCAGTCCCTCGTCGAGCAGGGTGCGCGCGAGTCCGGCCTGGGCCGCGCGCGTCGCCGCGAACCCGGCCTCGTCGTCGCCGCGCGCCAGGGTCTCGACCGCGGCCAGCAGCCGCGCCGAGGCGGCGGCATAGGTCTCGAAGCGGCGCAGCATGCCGAGCGGGCGCCCCTTGCCGTCCACCACCGGCAGGTGGCGCAACCCGTGCGCGCGCATCAGCCCGACGGCGCGGTAGAGGCGCTCGTCCTGCGGCACGCTGCGGACCGGCGCGCTCATCGCGGCCGAGACCGGCGCATCGGCGGGCAGGCGGAAGGCGACCCGCCGCAGCACGTCGCGCTCGGTCAGGATGCCGACCGCGCGCCCCGCCTCGTCCACCACGATGACGGAACTCTCGTCGGCCGCGCGCATCGCCTCGATCGCCTGCGCGACCGGGGCGGCGGGCGACAGCAACGGCGGCACCGTCCGCATCGCCGCGCCCACCGGGCCGGTGAACAGGGCGAGCCCGGGCGAGGTCATGGCGCCCGCTCCGTCAGCGCCGCGGCGAGCGGGGCGGGCGCGAACCGCCGCTCCATCTCCTGCTGCGCCGCGACGATGTGCATGCGAAGCCCGCCCAGGATCGACACCCGCTCGCCCTTGCGCAGATCGGGATGAATCGGCAGCGTTTCGAGCAGCACCGGGCCGGCATCGAGGGCCAGGGTGTTCGCGGGCCGGGGCGCGGCGAGCTGACGTTGCGCGAGCCGCGCCGCCATGCCGGCGCGCGCGGCCTCGGCCTCGGCCGCGAGGCGCGGCGGCGCCCCGGCGCTGCCGATCGCCTCGGCGGCGAGGCCGGCGAGCGCCTCCGCCAGCGCCGCCTCCCGGCCGGGCGCGAACGGACGCAGCCACGACTCGGCCATCGCCGCGACATCGCCCTGGGCGGCGAAGTAGACGCGCCAGCGGCAATCGGCGAGCAGTTCGGCGAAGACCGGCTCCTCCTGCGCCTTCTGCCAGTTCACGCCCAGCTTGACGCCGCAATAGTCCATCACGGTCTTCTGCGCCACGAAGGCGCCCTGCGCCGCCAGGAACGCCGCGAAGGCGCCGACATCCGCGACCTGTGGCGCGCGGCGCCGGCCGAACAGCGCGGCGAACAGGCTCATGCGGCCGCCCCGGCCGGACGCGACGCGGGCAAGGAACCTGTTGGCACCTCACAATTCCTTGTGTTAACTGCCGTTTTAGCGACCGTATTGAACCCGTCTCGCGACGGCAGCGGAAGGGGCAGTGGGTCGACCGTGCAACGGGGCAAGGCGCGCCGAAATGCGCCGAGCAGGGAGTGGAGCATGGCAGGAATCGTCGAACCCGGACGGGCCGAGCCGCGGGAACCCGTGGCGGCAATCGATCCGGCGGTGGCCCGGGCCTACTGGAAACGGACGTCCAATCTGATGTGGCTGATGCTGGCGATCTGGTTTTTCGCCAGCTTTTTTGTGCATTTGTTCGCCCCGACGCTGAACACGATCCATGTGCTCGGCTTTCCGCTCGGGTTCTACATGGCCGCCCAGGGCAGCCTGATCATCTTCGTCGCCCAGTTGTTCTGGTTCGCGCGCAAGCAGAACGCGATCGACCAGGAATTCGGCGTGGCCGAGGAGTGAGGGCAGGACCATGGCGATCGACACCCAGAGCGCCTTCCTCAAGCAGCTGAACAAGATCTACGCCGGCTATGTCGGCGGCTTCGCGTTCTTCGTGCTGATCCTGGCCGGTCTCGAACAGATGGGCGTGCCGGATCGGATCATCGGCTACCTGTTCGTGGCCCTGACGATCGGTGTGTACGCCTATATCGGCATCCTCAGCCGCACCATGCAGGTGAGCGAGTATTACGTCGCCGGACGGCGCGTGCCCGCGATCTACAACGGCATGGCGACCGGGTCGGACTGGATGTCGGCCGCCTCGTTCATCGGCATGGCGGGATCGCTCTACGCCCTCGGCTATGGCGGGCTGGCCTTCATTCTCGGCTGGACCGGCGGCTATGTGCTGGTGGCGATCCTGCTCGCGCCCTATCTGCGCAAGTTCGGCCAGTACACGGTCCCCGACTTCCTCGGTGCCCGCTATGGCGGCAACGTCGCGCGCTTCGTCGGCGTGATCGTGCTGATCACGGCGTCGTTCGTGTACGTGGTCGCGCAGATCGTCGGCATCGGCATCATCACCCAGCGCTTCCTCGACGTCTCCTTCGCGGTCGCCGTGTTCATCGGGCTGGCCGGCATCCTGGTCTGCTCGATGATGGGTGGGATGCGCGCCGTCACCTGGACCCAGGTGGCGCAGTATATCGTGCTGATCATCGCCTACCTGATCCCGGCCATCCTGATGTCGGTGAAGGTCACCGGCGTGCCGATCCCGCAGCTCATGTATGGCGTCGCCCTCGAGAAGATCGAGGCGCTGGAGGCGACCATGCGCGCGGCGGGCCAGGTGATGCTGCCGCACACGCAGGCTTTCGTCGGGCCCAACCAGCAGTTCGACCTGAACCGCGCAATCAACTTCTTCGCGCTGATCTTCTGCCTCATGGTGGGCACGGCCAGCCTGCCGCACATCCTGATGCGCTACTTCACCACGCCCAGCGTGCGCGAGGCACGCAACTCGGTGGCGTGGTCGCTGTTCTTCATCTTCCTGCTGTACTTCACCGCACCCGCCTATGCGGCGTTCGCCAAGCTCGAGATCTATCAGAACGTGATCGGGCAGCCGATCGCGCAACTGCCAAGCTGGCTGCAGAACTGGCAGCTGATGTCGCCCTACGGTGTGCCCTGGGTGAATGTGGTGGACCGCAACAACGACGGCATCCTCCAGCTCGCCGAGTTCTCGATCCACCCGGACGTGATCGTGCTCTCGACCCCGGAGATCGCGGGGCTTCCCTATGTGATCGCCGGGCTGGTGGCGGCGGGCGGGCTCGCAGCGGCCCTCTCCACGGCGGATGGGTTGCTGCTCGCGCTCGCGAACGCGCTCAGCCACGACATCTACTACCGGATGATCGACCGCCATGCGCCGACCAGGCGGCGTCTGATCGTCGCGCGCGTGCTGCTGATCTCGGTCGCGGTGGTGGCGGCCTACACCGCCGGCCATCTGGGCGCCGACATCCTGTTCCTGGTCGCCTGGGCCTTCTCGATCGCGGCGGCAGGCCTGTTCGCGGCCCTGGTGATGGGGGTCTGGTACAAGAAGACCACCAATGCCGGCGCGATCGCGGGCATGCTGGTCGGCTACGTGATCACCTTCGGCTACCTGATCTGGAGCGAGTTCGCCGGGCTCAGCCTGATGGAGCTCGTCGGCTCGAAGGAGGCGATCATCCGCGCCTACCAGCAGTATGTCGCGATCGCGCAGATCTCGGCCGAGGCCAAGGCGCCGATCCAGGCGCTGCTGGCCAACCAGGCCGCGATCACGGACGGGCCGCTGCATGGCTGGGCCCTCTGGGCCACGAGCGCGGTGGCACGCAACCGCGTAGGCGTGCAGCTCTGGGGCATCAACAACATCGCCGGCGGCATCTTCGGCGTGCCGATGGCGTTCATGGTGACCTATCTCGTCAGCCAGATCACCGCCGCGCCGTCGAAGGCGATGCAGGACTTCGTCGAGTCCATCCGCATCCCCAAGGGCGGCGTGGCGCTGGTCGACAAGGAGCAGGCGGTCGAATAGCGGGACTGTCTGTGCCACCTTCGGGGGCGAGGCGGGACCACCGCCTCGCCCCTTCCTTATCCGCAGGACGATGACCGGCGAGCCCCATTTCATCTTCTCCTACCTGCCGTTCTGGGTGCCGCTCTACGCGTTGGCGGTGCTCGCCTGGACGTCGCTCGGCCGGTTCCTGATGCAGGTCTTCGTCCGGCCGGACAGCCCGAACTACATCTGGCGCTTCTTCCGCCTGCTCACCGACTGGTGGCTCGGCGCGATCCGCACCATCACGCCGCTCTACGTGAGCCCGTTCTACCTGCCGCTGCTCGCGGCCCTCTGGGCCTTCGGGCTGCGCTTCGTCTTCGCCATCACGATGTTCGCGCTCGGGCTGGCGCCCCGTATCTCGGAACTGCGCGGGGGCTGACGATGACGCCGCAGGGCCTGTTCATCGCCACGCTCGCGGTCTGCATGACGGGATCGCTGCTGCACATGATCGGCGGGTCGCTCGTGTTCTTCATCGTGTTCCAGACCGCGCCGCTCTGGTGGCCGGAGGTCTTCGGCCTCTACCCGCTGGCGATCGCCTATGCCGCGTCGCTGCTGATCGCCACCGCGACGCTGATGCTGGGCGGCGTGCCGGCCGCGCTGGTCGAGCGCGCCACCCGTGCCACCGCCCCCACGCCGGCGGCGATGTGGACCTGGCTCGTGTCGGTCGTCCTGCTCACGCTCGCGGGACTCGCGATCGGCTTCGGCTGACGGCACACTGGCGCGCTCAGGGAGCGCTCCATGGACCGCATCCTGGCTGTCGCCGATCAGACGATCCGCCGCGCCTGCGCCTTCGCGGGTCTTGGCGTCGGCTTCACCATGCTCGCCCTCTCCTTCGACATGGTGCTGGCGTTCCGCGCCGGCGCCGTGCTGACCACGGCGGTGTTCGCGATGCTGCTCTGGCTCGGGCACCGCGCGCTGCGGGCCGACGTGCGCCGCACCGAACTCTGGTCGGTCGTCGGGCGCGGGCTGCGGCTGTCGCGCGAGCGGACCCAGGCGCTGCTGGGCGGCGTGCTGCGCGAGCGGTATCTGTGGCATGCCGACCGCGCGGCGATGCTGGCGATCGGGTTCTGGGCCATGGCCGGGATGACGTGGCTGCTCAGGCTCATGCGCGGCACGGCCGTCTCGGTCTGATGCCGGGCTGACAAACGGTTGACCTTTGGCAGCCAGGTATCGCGCGCAGGGCCGGTGTGGCGGCTGCGCCGGAGCAAACCTCATGCCCGGTCACCGCTCCGGCACGGCAAGCCGCTCCGCGGTGCCGAGCCGCGTGATGCGCACTGTCGCGGGCGCGTCGGCGAACTCGGGTGACAGCCCGGCGACGACCAGCACCGCGCCCGCGGGCAGCCCACCCGCTGCACGCGCCTCCTCGGCAGCCGCGACCAGGGCCGCGCCGACATCGACGGTACCGCGCCAGGCGTCCGGTCCGACGGACGCCGCGAGCGGCTTCAGGATCGCCTCCTGCCAGCCGGCGCGGGCGGGGGGACCGAACACCACGAGGCCCAGCCCGGCGAGATCGGCCACGTGCTGCGGCAGATCGGGCGGCCCGTCGGCGAAACGTGTCTGGGCCAGATCGATCGCGACGTGCAGCGAAGCGATGCGGGCCGCCACCTCCTTGGCCCGCCAGGGCCGCGCGCGCGGGGACAGCGCCGCGCCGAGCTGGGCGACCACGGCGAGGGTGCAGCGGCGCCTGCCGGGACCGGGCGGCGGCACGGCGGCCGGACTGCGGAGCAGCCGCCCTTCGATGAGCGGCCCGGCGATCGCGCCTGTGCCGTCGAAGCAGGGCGCGAGCCGGAGGCCGACCGGAACGAGGCCGAGCTGTTCGAGCGCGAGCGCGGCGATGCGGCGGCCAGCCGCGATGGTGGTCGGCCGACAGGCCTCGGGCAGCACCAGCGGCGCGTCGGCGTCGCCCACTGCCTCGGCGACGAACTCGGCCGCCTGGGCGGCGGCGGCTTGGCTCAAGCGCGCCACCGGGCCCTCAGTTCAACGACGGCAGGGCAGGCACGATCTCGTCGAACTGGAACCCGCCCTCGGGGATCGCGCTCGGATCCTCGCCGGCCGGCAGCGGAGGCGTGGCGTAGAGATACTCCGGCAGGAACAGCGCGACGTCGGGGAAGACGTAGAGGGTCGCCATGCAGAGGATGACGATGCCAACGAAGGGCAGGCAGCCCTTGAAGATCTCCTGGATCCGGACCTGCGGTGGCGCCACGCCCTTCAGGTAGTAGGCGGCCATCGCCACCGGCGGCGTCATGAAGCTGGTCTGGAGATTGAGGCCCACCATGACGCCGAAGAAGATCGGATCGATGCCGAAGGTGTCGAGCAGCGGCAGGAAGATCGGCACGAAGATCAGCACGATCTCGGACCATTCGAGCGGCCAGCCGAGCAGGAAGATGATCAGCTGCGTGATGATCATGAAGCCGACCGGCGACAGGTCGAGGTAGTTGACCATGAAGTCCTCGACCACGTGATGGCCGCCCAGCCAGCCGAACACGCTGGTGAAGATGTAGGCGCCGACGAACAGCCAGCACACCATCGCCGAGGTGCGCGCGGTCAGGAACACGCTCTCCTTCAGCTTGGCCCAGGTCAGCGCATGGTAGGCGGCAGCGAGCAGGATCGCGCCCAGGCTGCCCATCGCGGCCGCCTCCGACGGTGTCGCCAGTCCGAACAGGATCGCGCCGAGCACCGCGGCGATCAGGAGGGCCAGCGGCACGAAGGAGGTGATCAGCGCCCAGACGATCTCGAGGAACGAGCCGGCCGCCATGTGCGCCGGCAGCCGCGGTGCCGCCTTCGGGTTCACCAGCGCGAAGATGAAAGTGTAGACCATGTACATCCCGGCCAGCATCGCGCCGGGCACGAAGGCGGCAGCATAGAGCCGCGCGACCGAGACGCCGGCCGTCGCGCCGTAGAGGATGAACATGATCGAGGGCGGGATCAGGATGCCGAGGCAGCCGCCGGCACAGGTGATGCCCGAGGCGAGCCGCGTGTCGTAGCCCGCCCGCAGCATCGCCGGATAGGCGAGCAGCCCCATCAGCGTCACCACGGCACCGACGATCCCCGTGGCGGTGGCGAACATGGCGCAGGTGACGAGCGTGGCGATCGCGAGCGCGCCCGGCAGCGCCCGCGACGCCAGTTGCAGCGCGTGGAACAATCGATCGAGGATGTTCGCGCGCTCGATCACGTAGCCCATGAAGATGAACAAAGGCACGCTGATCAGCACGTCATTCGCCATCACCGCGTAGGTGCGCTGCACCAGCAGATCGAACACGCGGTCTCCCAGGCTGACATACCCGAAGGCGATCCCCATCGCCATCAGCGTGAACGCCACCGGAAAGCCGAGCAGCACGATCAGGATGAAGCTGCCCAGCATCACCATGCCGAGGACGGGATCGCTCACCGGCGCTCCTCCGCCGCCTTCGCCTGCGCGGCCGCGGCCGCCTGCTGCGCGGCCGCCAGCGCCAGCGCCTGCGCTTCGGTCTCCTCGACGTCAGCCAGTTTCTCCGGCCACTCGCCGGTGCGGATCGCGATCACGCAGCGCACGATCTCGGCAATGCCCTGCAGCAGCATGAGCGCGCCGCAGAAGGGAATCAGGAACTTGAATGGCCAGATCAGCGGCCCATCGGGCGTGACCGACGAACGCTCGTTCTGAAGATACGACAGGTGGAAGAAGTTCCAGCCGAACCAGATCAGCGCCAGCATGCCGGGCACGAAGAAGATCAGGTAGAGCGGCAGGTCCAGGAGCGCCTGACGGCGTGGCGGCATCGAGCGATAGAGAAAGTCCGCCCGCACATGCCCGTTGCGGGCCAGCGTGTAGGCCCCCGCCAGCATGAACAGGAAGCCGTAGAGCATGTAGGAGGTGTCGTAGGCCCAGGCGGTCGGCGCCCGGAACAGGTAGCGCGCGAACACCTCGTAGCAGATCACGCCGGTGAGGGCGACGATCGCCCAGCCGCCGATCTTGCCGGCGAGCGTACTGACGCGGTCGATCGCAAGCAGGACCGATTGCATGCGAGGGGTCCATTCTGTCGCAGCGGCGCCCGCCCCGGAAACTCCGGAGCGGGCGCCGTCATCATGCGGTGATCAGCCGCGGGCGAAGAAGTGGTTGAAGGCGAGGACCGACGGCGCCTCGTTGCGGAGGAAATACGTGCCGGTGCGGCGGCACCAGTCGCGCTGGCTGTCGCAGACCTTCTTGAAGAACGGCCCGGCGGCCGGCGAGGAGGTGTCACCCTCGAGCCGCGCGACCACCGCATCCCAGGCGCGCAGCTGGGCCTCGAGAATGGGCCGCGGCGTCGTGATCGCGCGGACGCCCTGGCGCTGCGTCATCTCGATCAGGTCCTTCGGGTAGCGCTCCTGCAGCTTCCAGCTCATGTCGGCGCTCGCGGCCTCGGCCGAGAACCGGATGATCGCCTTCAGCTCGGCCGGAAGCGCATCGTACTTCGCCTTGTTGAACTGCACCTCGAAGGTCTCGGTGTGCTGGTGGAAGGACTGCAGCATGTAGACCTTGGCGACGTCCGGGAAGCCGAGGAGGCGATCCGACGACGGGTTGTTGAACTCGGCGCCATCGATCACCCCACGCTCCAGCGCGGGCACGATCTCGCCGCCCGGCAGCGCGACCACCGCCGAGCCGAGTTCGTTGAACAGGTCGGTCGCCAGGCCGACCGTACGGAATTTCAGGCCGCGCAGCTGCTCGACCCGCTCCACCGGGGTCTTGAACCACCCGAGCGGCTGGGTCGGCATCGGGCCCGTCTGGAACCCGACCACGTTGACCCGGAGGATCTCGCCGATCAGCTCGTTGTACAGGGCCTCGCCGCCGCCATGATAGAACCAGCCGAGATAGTTGTTGGCGTCACGGAACCAGGCGGGCGGGGTTCCGAACAGGCTGAAGGCCTTGTTCTTGCCGAACCAGTAGGCCGACACGCCATGGCCGCCGTCCAGCGTGCCGGCCGAGACGGCGTCCAGCAGCTGGAACGCGCCGACCACGGCGCCGGCCGGCAGCAGTTCGAGCCGGAGCCGCCCGCCGGCCATGTCGTTGACCCGCTTCACGTAGTCGGCGGCGAACTCATGGAAGATGTCGCGGGTCGGCCAGGTCGACTGGAACCGCCACGTGATCGTCTGCGCCCGGCTGACCTGCGGCGCCGCCAGCGTACCCGCCGCGGCCACGGCGCCGCCGAGGGCTGCCGTCTTGAGGAAGCCGCGCCGTCCCGCGCGCTTGGTCTTCACGTCACTCATTGCTCGATCCTCCCTGTCCAAACGCCGGCCGGCGCGCCCCCGCGCCGCCCCCGGCCCCTGGTTCTCAAACCACAGTGCCGACGCCGATACAAGAACTCCCGTGCTGCACGGCGCCGTGAGACATACGCGGCGCTGTCTCAGGTTCCCGGCGCCCCCGTGGCGATCTTTCCTTTGACATCCGAAGGTCTGCGAGAGATCATTTGTATACGAATGATCGAGGAGGCCTGATCTTGGTCCTGAAGGACCTGCCCCGAGCACTCCATCATCAGCCTTCGACCTATGCGCTGGAGGACCAGGTCGGACACCTGCTCCGCCGCGCGCATCAGCGCCATGCCGCGATCTTCCTGGAGGGGATCGGGCCCGCCGCGCTCACGCCGATGCAGTGGGCGGCGCTCGTCACCGTCGTGCGCGAGGGCAAGGCGAGCCAGAACCGGCTCGGCCGGCTGACCGCGATGGACCCGGCGACGATCCAGGGCGTGGTGCGCCGGCTGCGCGCCCGCGGGCTGATCACGCGCTCGGCCGATCCGGCGGACCGGCGGGCGAGCGTGCTCGCGCCGACCGAGGCCGGCATCGCGCTGGTCGAGGCGACGCTCCCCGCCGCGATCGCGATCAGCGAGGCGACACTCGCCCCTCTCGATCCGGCCGAGCGCCGGATCTTCCTCAAGCTCCTGCAACGGATGGCCTTCGCATGACCACCGATGTCGCGGCAAAGCCCAAGCCGGCCGGCAACCTCAACGTCGAGACCGTGCTGACGGTCCGTCACTGGACCGACACGCTGTTCAGCCTCACCACCACGCGCGACCCGGCATTCCGGTTCGAGAACGGCGAGTTCACCATGATCGGCATCCCGGTGGACGGGAAACCGCTGCTCCGCGCCTATTCGATGGTCTCGGCCAACTACGAGGAGCAGCTCGAGTTCCTCTCGATCAAGGTGCCGGACGGGCCGCTCACCTCGCGGCTCCAGCACATCCGGCCGGGCGACGGGCTCTATGTCGGCCGCAAGCCCACCGGCACGCTGGTGGTGAGCTACCTGGTGCCCGGGCGGACTCTGTTCCTGTTGAGCACCGGCACCGGCATCGCGCCGTTCATGAGCATCATCAAGGACCCCGAGACCTATGCGCGCTTCGACCGCGTGGTGCTGACGCATACGTGCCGGTTCGAGCGCGAACTGGCCTATCGCGACTGGATCACGCGCGAGCTGCCCGAGCACGAGTTCCTTGGCGAGGAGGTGCGCGCCAAGCTCGTCTACTACCCGACCGTGACCCGCGAGCCGTTCCATCGGCATGGGCGGATCACGCAGTTCATCGAGGACGGCACGCTGTTCACCGATCTCGGACGCGGCGGGTTCGATCCGGCGGAGGATCGGATCATGATCTGCGGCGGGCCGGACATGCTCGCCGAGTGCCGCGCCATCGCCGAGCGCGAGGGGTTCGTGGAGGGGTCGTCCGGCACGCCGGGGACCTATGTGATCGAGAAGGCTTTCGTGGAAAAGTAGCGCGGGGAAAGGGCCGCAAGGCCCTTCCCCCGCACCCCCATCCCGGGAGGGCGTCGCTCCCGTTGGTCGCGACGCGCGGCACGACCAACGGGAGGGCCGACCTCCAGGGGGGGGGGTGCGGGGGGCCTTGCGGCCCCCCGCCCTGTCCTTTGGAGGAATCCATGGCCCTGGCCGCAGGCCCCGAGAAACAGGTCGGCAAGCTCGTCATCCGCAACATCGGCCTGATGCTGTCGGGCAAGCTGGAGGCCCCGATCCTCGACGCCGACACGATCGTCGCCGAAGGGGGCCGCATCACCGCGATCGGTCGCGCCGCCGACTGCGACACCGGGAACGCCCGCGTCACCATCGACGCGCGCGGCTGCGCCGCCACCCCGGGCCTGATCGACAGCCACGTCCATCCCGTGTTCGGCGACTGGACACCGCGCCAGAACCAGCTCGGCTGGATCGATTCGATGTTGAACGGTGGCGTGACGACGATGATCTCCGCCGGCGAGGTCCACCTGCCCGGCCGCCCGCGCGACGTGATCGGCGTCAAGGCGCTCGCCATCACCGCCCAGCGCGCCTATGAGAGCTTCCGCCCCGGCGGCGTGAAGCTGCTCGCCGGCGCGCCGGTGCTGGAGAAGGGCATGGTCGAGAGCGACTTCGCCGAACTCGCCGCGGCCGGCGTCAAGCTGCTCGGAGAGGTCGGCCTCGGCACCGTGAAGGCGGGCGACGAGGCGAAGCGGATGGTCGCCTGGGCACGCAAGCACGGCATCCAGAGCACCATCCACACGGGCGGCCCTTCCGTTCCCGGCTCGGGCTATATCGATGCCGACACGGTGCTCGAGGCCGATGCCGACATCATCGGCCACATCAACGGCGGCCACACGGCGCTGCCGCTGTCGCAGATCCGCTGCCTCTGCGAGGGCTGCTCGCGCGCGATCGAGATCGTGCACAACGGCAACGAGCTCGCTGGCCTCACCGCGCTCCGCTTTGCCAAGGAACTGAACCAGCTCGAACGCGTGATCCTCGGCACGGACAGCCCGGCGGGCTCCGGCGTGCAGCCGCTCGGCATCCTGCGCATGATCGCGATGCTGTCCGCGCTCGGCGACACGCCGGCCGAGCTCGTCTTCGCCTGCGCCACCGGCAACACCGCGCGCATCCGCGCCCTCGACTGCGGCATCCTGGAACCTGGCCGCGCCGCCGACATCGTGCTGATGGACCGCGCCCAGCACTCCTCCGGCACCGACCTGCTCGACTCGGTGCGCAAGGGCGACCTGCCGGGCATCGGCATGGTGATCATCGACGGCATCGTGCGCTGCGGGCGCAGCCGCAACACGCCGCCGGCCGAGCGCGTGCCGGAGATGCTCCACTGAGCGACCCCGCCTCCGATCCGGCCGAGCAACTCGCGGCCCTCTGGCGCCTGTCGCGCGAGGAGACGGCCGCACTCGGCGAGCGCATCGCGATGCTCGAACGCGCGGTGATGGCCGCGATGACCAAGCCTCCCGACATCGACACGGCACGCCTGACGCTCGCGGTGCTCGATCAGCAGCGGGCACTCGACCGCACCCGTGCGCGCACCGCGCGCATCATCGATCTCCTGCGCAGAGGACCTGCATGACCGACGCCCTGCCGCTCGGACCCGAGGTGGACGACACGCCACGCCCCCTGCCGGCGCGCGTCACGCATCGCGGCGCCCATGTGACGCTCGAACCGCTGCATGTTCGCCACACCCCCGACCTCTGGCGCGCGGCCCAGGGAGCGGACCACACCTGGACCTATCTCGGCTCCGGCCCCTTCCCGTCCGAGTCCGCCTTGCGCAGACTGGTCGGCGCGCAGGCGGCGCAGCATGACCCGATGTTCTTCGCCGTCCGCCCGCACGTCGCGGGCGTGGTCACGGGATGGCTGTCGTTCATGGAGATCCGTCCCGCGGATGCCGACATCGAGATCGGCCATATCTGGTTCAGCCCGGCCATGCAGCGCACCCGCGCGGCGACCGAGGCGATCGCGCTGCTGATGCGCCATGCCATGGACGATCTCGGCTACCGCCGCCTGGTCTGGAAGTGCCACGCCCTCAACGCCCCCTCGCGCCGCGCCGCCGACCGGCTCGGCTTCGTCTACGAGGGCACGCACCGCAACCACCGCATCATCAAGGGTCGCTCGCGGGATACCGCCTGGTACTCGATCACGGACGCGGAATGGCCGCTCCGCCGCGCGGCGCTCGCGCTCTGGCTGGACGACGCCAATTTCGACCACACCGGCACGGCGCGGCGCAGCCTGGGCGAGATCCGTGCGGGCCTCGCCGCGGAGGCATGAACTATCGCCACGCCTTCCACGCCGGCAACCACGGGGACTGCCTGAAGCACGCCCTGCTGGTGGCGCTGATCGACGCGCTCAGGCGCAAGGACACGCCCTTCGCGATCGCCGATCTGCACGCCGGGCGCGGTACCTACGATCTCACGGGCGAGGAGGCGACGCGCACCGGCGAATGGCGCGGCGGGATCGGCCGTCTGCTCGACGACCCGCCGCCCGCCCTCGCCGGGTACGTCGCGCTGGTGCGGCGTCTCGGCCTCTATCCCGGCAGCCCGGCGATCGCGCGCGCGCTGCTCCGCCCGCAGGATCGCCTGGTGCTGAACGAGATGCACCCCGAGGAGTACGCGGCCCTCGCCGCCTGGGCGCGAGGCGACCCCCGGATCACGCTGCGCTGCGGGGATGCCTACGCGCTGCGTGGTGTCGTGCCGCCGGCGGGGATGAAGCGCGGGCTGGTGCTGTTCGACCCACCCTATGAAGTCACCGACGAGCACGACCGCGTCGCCGCGGCGATGCATGCCGCCCACCGCGCCGCGCCGACCTTCATTCTGGCGGCGTGGTATCCCGTGAAGCACCTCGCCCCCGTCCGTGCCCTGCGCGATGCCCTGCACGATCTGCCGCGGCGCGTGGACGCCGCGCTCTATCTCCGTCCGCCGCTCGATCCGGCACGGCTGAACGGTTCGGGCCTGCTCGTGATCAATGCGCCATGGCAGTATGGCGAGCGCGCGGGCGCCATCCTGGACGCGCTGCGCGCGCGGCTTGCCGACGCCCCATCCGCCGAGATCCACCTGGAGGCCACGCGTGACTGACGCGATCGCCGTGATCGGCGCGGGTGCCTGGGGCACGGCGCTCGCGGCGCGGCTGGCGCCGATCCGTCCGACCGTGCTGTGGGCACGCGCGCCGCAGCGCGCAGCGGAGCTCCAGGTGGCGCGCGAGAACACGCGCTATCTGCCGGGCCACGCGATCCCGGACTCGCTGACCGTGACCGCGGATGCCGGCGCGGCCTTGCGCCACGCCAGCGCGGTGCTGCTCGCCGTGCCCACCCAGGCGCTGCGCAGCATCACCGCCGCGCTGCGGCCGTACTGGCCGGACGCCGCGCCTGCGGTGATCTGCGCCAAGGGGATCGAGCGCGAGACGCTGCATCTGCCCTCGGAGATCCTGGCGCAGACGCTTCCCGCGTCCGCTGTCGCGGCGCTGAGCGGTCCCAATTTCGCCCACGAACTGATCGCCGGGCTGCCCGCCGCCGGCGTGCTCGCGGCCGGGGACGAGGCCTTGCGCGCGCACCTCGCCGCGCTGCTCGCGATCCCGCGTTTCCGCCTCTACGGCTCGGCCGACATCGTCGGCGTGCAGCTCGGCGGGGCGGCGAAGAACGTGATCGCGATCGCCGCCGGCGTGGTGGAGGGGATGGGGCTCGGCGAGAACGCGCGCGCGGCGCTGATCACGCGGGGCGTGGCGGAACTCGCGCGCCTCGTCGCGGCCGAGGGCGGGCGGCCCGAGACGGCGGCGGGGCTGTCGGGCCTCGGCGATCTCATCCTCACCTGCACGGGTGCCGCCAGCCGCAACCACTCGCTCGGCATCGCGCTCGGCCGCGGCGAGGCGCTCGCCGACGTGCTGGCCGCCCGCGTCGGCGTCACGGAAGGCGTGCATACGGCCCCTGCGCTGCTCTCGCGCGCAGCCCGCACCGGCACCGAGTTGCCGATCGCCGAGGCCGTCGCGGCGCTGCTCGACGGCCGCGCGAGCCCGGCCATGCTGGTCGAGGCGCTGCTCAGCCGCAGCCTGAAGGGGGAGTGACGCTACGCCGGATCGACGATCGCGGGACAGCCTGCGCGCGCCTCGATCACCTCGGCCGCGTCGAGGCAGAGATCCTCGCGGAACCGATCCGCGACCAGCTGCACGCCGAGCGGGATGTTGTCCGCCACCGTCGCCGTCGGCACCACCGCGCCCGGCAGGCCGAGGAAGTTGAACACGTAGAGCGGCTCCTGCGCGCGCAGGATGCGCGCCTGCCCCTCGGCGGTCAGGTCGAGGTCGATCGGGAAGGGCGTCTCGCGGCTGACGGGGCAGAGCAGCAGCGGATGGCGGCGGAAGAAGCGGTGCCAGTCGCGCAGGATCGCGGTGCGGCGCGCGAGCCCGGCCGCATAGGCCTCCTCGTCGGCCGCCGCGACATTGGCCGACCACGCGGCCCAGCTCGCCTTGGTCGCCTGATCGCCGTTCGCCTCGATCAGCGGCTGCATGAAGCGCAGGCTGTCGGTCATCAGCAGCGCGCGCCACAGCGCGGCCGCCTCGTCCCAGTGCGGCGGCGTGACCTCCTCGACGACGTAGCCCGCCTCCGCCAGCCACCCTGCCGCCAGGCGCAGCGCGGCGGCGACCGGCGGGGCGGCACCAAGCGTCGCGAGCCCCACCCGCATCGGCCGGGCGACAGGTGCGCCCGCAAGCGGCGCCGGGGTGTGCCACGGATCGGGCTGCGGCCCGGTCATCATCGCGACCAGCGCGGCGCGGAGATCGGCGATGTGCCGGGTGAGCGGTCCCTGCACGCTGAACAGTTGCAGCGTGATCGGCCGCTCGGCCGTCGCGAGCGGGTTGTAGGCCGGGACGCGGCCGAGGCTCGGGCGGATGCCGGCCACACCCGTGGCATAGGCCGGGTAGCGGATCGAGCCGCCGAGATCGTTGCCATGCGCGATCGCACCGATCCCGGCAGCGAGGGCGGCCGAGGCACCGCCCGAGGACCCGCCCGGCGTCAGCGCCGGGTTGCGCGGATTCAGCGTGCGGCCGTGCAGCGCGTTGTCGGTGAAGTAGCGGTAGGAGTAGCAAGGTGCGTTCGTGCGCCCGACCGGGATCGCGCCCGAAGCCCGCAGGTTCGCCACCACGCCGCTGTCATCCGGCGCGATCAGGTCCTTGTAGGCGACCACGCCGTTGGTGGTCGCGTAGCCCTTCTGGTCCGCGTTGACCTTGATGGTGGCCGGCACGCCATGCAGGGCGGGCAGCGCCTCGCCGCGCTTCACCGCCGCATCGGCCGCATCGGCAAGCGCCAGCGCCTCGTCCGCCCGGACCTCGACGATCGCATTGATCCGGCCGTTCACCGCATCCAGCCTGTCCAGGAACGATTGCATCACCTCGCGCGCGCTCGCCGCGCGGGTACGGATCAGCCGCGCCTGCTCAAGCGCCGACAGGGCGTGAAGGTGGGTCATGCGTCGCTCCGAACTCCGGTGTCGCTGCCTCGGCGGCAGTGAACCCCGGATTCGGTGACGTGTCAGCCTCCACCCGTCGCGTTCGCCTCCTCCTTCAGCGCCTTGCAGCGGGCGCTGGCGGGATCGGCATTCGGCGCGGCCACGCATTCGCGCTGGAACCTCAGCGCCGCCGCCTCGCGCGTCTGCGTGCGGATGATGTCAAGCGGCGTGCGCACCGTCACGGATGGCCGCTGCAGCGCATCCGTGATCTCCGCGAAGGCGCCGGGCAGGCTGCAGGAGTCGTGGTAGCGCTGCACATCGGATGCCGCGGAAGACAATGGCCAGGCCGTCACCTCGTCGCCGAAGCGCCCGCGGACCTCGTCGCGGATCGTCGCCCGCCGCGACCGGATGGCCTTCGCGATCGCCTGCTGCGACTGGGCGAGGAAGGCACTGTTGCTCCAGTTGCCGCCGACCCCGGCGGAGATGCCGGCCGCCCCAGACAGCGCGCGAACCGTCGTCGCCGGCGTGAAGATCGCGCCGAGCCCGCCGAGGATCGTCGCCAGCCCGGTGAAGAAGAGGCTGGTTTCGCGATCGGTCTCGTTCAGGGTCTCGAGGTAGAGGCCGCAGCGTTCGTCGGAGGCCTGGATCAGCCAGCCGACCACGTCGTTGCGGAGCTCCTTCTTCCTGGCGGCGTCCGGAGACGCGTCCATCACCTGCTGGGCGACGATCAGATCCACCTCGATCATGCGCGGCGCGAGCGGCCGTGCCGCATCGAGATTGCCGAGATTCTCCTCCGCCATGGTGCGGAACTGGCCGCGCCGTTGCTCCGGCGAATAGTAGACGAAAGGAGGCCGCTGCACTTCGCCTGGAGCGACCGCCATGGCCACCGGCCCGCGTCCGAGGCTCCCGGGCGCCGCACCCGGACGGTCGGCGGCGCATCCCGCCGTCGCGACGCCGAGCGCCACGACCAGCCACGCACCCGCGCGCGACGAACCCATCGCCCCCTCCACTCGTTTGGACGACGATGTGATTCGTTCATCGCAATGTCAAGACGTTCGCATGGCATGCCAATCGGCTCTTCCCAGCAAACACCAGCAACCTTACGAATTAGCAAGTAAATTGATGCAGGTGTTCAGGCACCGCGGAACGTCGGCGCGCGCTTCTCCAGGAAGGCGCGCTTGCCCTCCGCGTGATCAGCGGTCATGAACAGCGCGGCCTGGAGTTCGCGCTCCTGCGCGAGCGCCTGCTCCAGCCCTTCGGCGAGCGCGGCCTTGGTCAGCGCCAGACTCAACGGCGCGAGCTCGGCGAGGATCAGCGCGCGCTTCTTCGCCTCCGTGAGCGCCTCGCCCGGAGCGCAGAGCCGATCAATGAGGCCGATCTCGTGCGCGCGGCGCGCGTCCATGGTCTCGCCGAACAGCAGCATCTCGCGCGCATGGCCGAAGCCTACGCGTCGCGGCAAGGTATGCAGCAGGCCGAGATCGGGGATCAGTCCGACCTTCGCGAACGGCGCGCGGAACAGCGCATCACCGGACGCCACCGCATGGTCGCAGGCGCACAGCACCGACAGCCCGGCGCCGACGCACCACCCCTCGACCGCCGCGATCAGCGGCAGGCGCGCGTTCACCATCAGTCGCACCATCTTGTGCGTCCGCCGCATCCGTTCCCGCGCGGCATCGAGGCCGTCCACCTCCATGCCCGTCAGGTCGCCGCCCGAACAGAACGTGCCCGCAGCGCCCGTGACCACGGCCGCGCGCACCGTGCGGTCCGCCTCCAGCTCCTCCAACGCCTCGACGAAGGCCGCGCGCATCGGCACGCCGAGCGCGTTGCGCCGCTCGGGCATGTTCATGGTCAGGATCGCGATGGGCCCGTCGCGCTCGACCAGCAGCGGGGGGTGTTCGGTCGCACTCATGCGGCGGGACGCAGCTTCGCTTCGGTGCGCGCCTGCAATGCCTCCAGCGTCATGCCCGGGATCATGTCGCGCACCGCGAAGCCCTCGGGGGTGACGTCCAGCACGGCCAGGTTGGTGTAGACGCGCGAGACTACGCCGAGCGCGGTCAACGGATAGGAGCAGCGCTTCACCAGCCGCGGCCTGCCGTCCTTCGTCGTATGCTCCATGATCGCCCAGAGCCGTTTCGCGCCCGCTGCGAGGTCCATCGCTCCACCGACCGCCGGCGCCTTCTCGTTCGAGCTGATCGCCCAGTTCGCGATGTCGCCGTTCTCGGCCACCTCGAAGGCGCCGAGCACGCAGAGATCCAGGTGCCCGCCACGGATCAGCGCGAAGCTGTCGGACTGGCTGACGAATGACCCACCGGGGCGCAGCGTCACCATCTGCTTGCCGGCGTTGATCAGCCAGGGATCCTCCTCCTCGGGCGGCGGCGCGGGCCCGACGCCGATCACGCCGTTCTCCGCCTGGAAGATGACCTCGCGCTCGGGCGGCACATGGTCGGAGACGAGTGTGGGGATGCCGATGCCGAGATTGACCACCCAGCCCTCGGGAATGTCGGCCGCCAGCCGCCGGGCCATGCCGTGCCGGTCGAGCGGGGCCGCTTCGACGAGCATGTCCATCGCCTCCTCCTTCACCAGAGCCGGGGCTTACCGTAGGGGATATGCACCACGCGGTCCACGAACACGCCCGGCGTGACGACGCGCTCTGGATCGAGCTCGCCCAGTTCGACACGGTGCTGCGTCTGCACGATCGTCAGGTCCGCCGCCATCGCCATCACCGGATTGAAGTTCCGCCCGGACATCCGATACGTCAGGTTCCCCCAGCGATCCGCCTCCCACGCCTCGATCAGCGCGACATCGCCCTTGAGCGCGTGTTCGAGCACGCAGGCGCGACCGCCGAAGGCGCGCACCTCCTTGCCTTCGCCGAGCTGCGTGCCGGCGGCGGTCGGGGTCCAGAATGCCGGGATGCCGGCGCCGGCCGCGCGCATCCGTTCCGCCATCGTGCCCTGCGGCACGACCTCGAGTTCGATGCGGCCTTCGCGGTAGAGCTCCTCCAGCACCACCGAGCCGCGCGAGCGCGGATAGGAGCAGATGACCTTGCGCACCCGGCCCTCGGCCATCAGCCGCGCGAGCCCGTGCGTGCCCGTGCCGGCATTGTTCGACACGACCGTGAGGTCGCGCAGACCCCGCTCGCACAGCGCCTCGATGAGATGGTTCGGCGTGCCGACCTGGCCGAACCCGCCGATCAGCACGGTCGCGCCGTCCCGCACGTCGGCGACCGCCTCCAGCGCCGAGGCGACGAACTTGTCGATCATGGGCTCACCCGGAACAGGCCGTTGCTCACCACCACCGCATCGCGCTCGACCGCACGCGCGCGGAACGCGTAACTGCCCCCGCCCTCGTCCCAGAGCTCGGTGCGGATCGTCTCGCCCGGGAATACCGGCGCGGAGAAGCGGAGGGCGAGATGGCGCGGCTTCGTGGTGTCGTAGCCGCAGACGCGGCGCAGCAGCGCATGCGTCACCACGCCGAGAGTGCAGAGCCCGTGCAGGATCGGCCGGTCGAATCCGGCTGTCTTCGCCACCGCCGGGTCGATGTGCAGCGGGTTGTCGTCGCCGTTCAGGCGGTAGAGCAGCGCCTGTTCCGGACGGGTGGCGAGCGCGACCGCATCGTCGGGATCGCGCGTCGGCATCGGATGCGGCGCGCGGACCGGGTCGGACGGCCCGCCGAACCCGCCATCGCCGCGCAGCACCGTGCTCTGATCCAGTGTGGCGAGCAGCGCGCCCGTCGCGGCATCGACCACCTCCCGCGCCGAGTAGAGCAGCGCGCCCTTCCCCTCGCCGCGATCCACGAGCCCGGTGACGCGCGTGCGCCCGATCACCTCGCCCTCCACCGGCAGGGGCGCGTGCCAGGAGATCGCCTGCTCGCCATGCACCAGCCGCTTCCAGTCCACACCCGTATCGAGATTCTTGAGCCAGAACCCGGGATAGCCGAGCACCACCGCGATGGACGGGAAGGCGCGCAGCCGCGTCTCGTAGACGAAGTCGAGCTGACGCTCGTCCAACGGATCCTGGCCGAGCCCGACCGAGAGCGCGTAGAGGATCGTGTCGCGCTTCGTCAGGCGCTGTCGCGCCTCGGGGATCGGAAAGCTGCGCAGCCGTTCCGGATCGATCGCCATGGTCAGTCCGCGAGTTCGATCACCGCATCGAGCGCGACCGCGCCCTGCCCTTCCGGCAGCACCATGATCGGGTTCACGTCCACCGATTGCAGACGGGGCCCGGCCGCGGCGCCGAACACCGAGAGCCGCGACAGCGCCGCGGCGAGCGCGCGCACATCCGCCTTGGGCCGGCCGCGCGCGCCATCGAGCAGCGGGAAGCCGCGCAAGCCGCGGATCATCGCCAGCGCCTCGTCCTCGCCGAACGGGCAGAGCTTCAGCGCGACGTCGCGCAGCACCTCGACGAACACGCCGCCGAGCCCCACCATCGCGACGGGCCCGAACACGGGATCGCGGTTCAGCCCGATCACGCACTCGACGCCACCCGTGACCATCGGCGAGACCAGCACGCCGGTGACGCGCGCCTGCGGATCATGGGCGGCGGCGTTGCGCAGGATCGCATCGAAGCCCGCGCGCACCGCCGCGTCATCCGCGAGCCCGAGCTTCACCCCGCCCGCCTCGCTCTTGTGCACGATGTCGGGCGAGACGAGCTTCAGCGCCACCGGGAAGCCGATGCGCCGGGCAGCGGCGACCGCACCATCGGCCGTTGCGCACACCTCCTCCGCCGGCACGGCGATGCCGATCGCCGAGAGGATGCGCTTCGCGCCGGCCTCGTCCGGGGCGGTCTCGGGCAGCGTCGGCGCCGCGACCTCGGGCGGCGCCTGACGCGGGCCCCGCGCGAAGGCCTCGCCGAACCGGCCCATCGCGGCGAGCGCCACCACCGCGCGCGTCGGATCCTCGAACACCAGGAACCCGTCCGCCTCCCACGCCTTCACCGTCTCCACCGGCGCGAGGATGGACAGGATGAACAGCCGGTCGGGATGCTTCGCCACCGCCTTCTTCAACTGCTCGCGCAGCGGCGGCGCGACCGAGGCCGAGGCGCCGACCTGGGTGAAGAACCCGATCGCGCTCGCATAGCCGCCATCCGCCAGCATGCTCTCGGCGAAGGTGCCGACCACGCTCATGTCGTTGAAGGCCTGCGCGGTGCAATCCACCGGATTGGCCGGCGCCGAGAACGGAATGAGCGCCTTGAGCCGCGCCTGCGCCGCCTGCGGCATCGGCGGCATGGGCAGGCCCAGCGCATCCGCCGCATCCGAGATCAGCACCCCTGCCCCGCCCGAGATCGTGATCACGCCGAGCGTGTTGTTCACCGGGTAGATGCGCCGCGTCGCGACATGCGCGATGTCGACCAGTTCCTCGGTCGTGCGCACGCGATGCACGCCGGCATCGCGCAGCACCGCATCCGTCACCGCGTCGTCGCCGGCGATCGAGGCCGTGTGGCTCTTGGCCGCCGCAGCACCCAGGCGCGACCGACCCACCTTCATCATCACCACGGGCTTGCGGTTGCGCCGCGCGGTCTCGATCGCGGCCAGGAACGAGCCGGCCTCGCGGATGCCCTCGGCATAGACCGCGATCACATCCGTCGCCTCGTCCTCGGCCATCCAGTGGATGACCTCGCCGAGCGTGATGTCCGCCTCGTTGCCGGTGGTGACCAGCAGCGGCGCGCCCACCCGGCGGTCGCGGCAGAGCGCGCCGAGATGCGACCCGTAGGCACCCGATTGGCTGGCGATGCCGATCCGCCCTGGCAACGGCCAGCCGTTCTCGAAGCTCGCCGAGAAGATCGGGAAATAGCCGCGCGCGGCATCGAACAGGCCGAGGCAGTTGGGGCCCAGGAGGCGCATCCCGCCCGCGCGCGCAACCGCGACGATCTCCGCCTGCGCCGCAGCCCCCGGCTCGTCCACTTCGGCGAAGCCGGCGGTGAACATGATCGCCGCCTTCACGCCCTTGGCGACGCAGTCGCGCACCGCCTCGAGCGCGGAGGCAGCAGGCACCGCGATGATCGCCGCATCGACCGGGCCCGGCACGTCGGCGAGCCGCGGATAGGCCGTCAGCCCCTGCACCGTCTGGCGGTTCGGATTCACCGGATGAAGCGCGCCGGGGAAGCCGCGCGTCTTCATGTAGGCGATCGGCCGCCCGCCGATGCGCGTCGGATCGTTCGAGGCGCCGAGAACCGCGAGCGAGTCCGGCCTGATCAGTTTCGTCAGGCCGTCGGGTGCCGGCACGCTCACACCGTCGCCGCGGTGCCGAGCACGCCGGTCACCTGCGCCGACAGCGTGCCGCCATTGCCATGCACCAGCGCGATATCGCAGTCCTTCACCTGGCGCTCGCCCGCCGCACCGCGCAACTGCGTCACCGCCTCGATGATCAGGAACAGCCCGTACATCCCGGGATGCACACAGGAGAGGCCGCCGCCGTTCGTGTTCACCGCGAGCCGGCCACCAGGCCCGATCGCCCCACCCTCGACGAAGCGCCCCGCCTCCCCCTTCGGACAGAAGCCGAGATCCTCAAGGAACAGCAGCGTGCAGATCGTGAAGGCGTCGTAGAGCATCGCCAGCTTCACGTCCGACAGCGAAACACCGGCATGCGTCAGCGCGCGCGGCCCGCTCTCCGAGGCGGCGGTGATCGTCAGATCCGGCATCGTGCTGATCGCGCGATGCCATTGCGCCCCCGCGCCGCCGAGGAAATAGACCGGCGGCTTCGCGAGGTGCTTCGCACGGTCGGCCCGGGTCATCACGCAGGCCGCACCACCATCGGTGACGAGGCAGCAATCGAGCACCGTCAGCGGATCGCTGATCATCCGGCTCGCGAGCACATCCGCGACGCTGAGCGGCCCGCGCGCGAAGGCCTCCGGGTTCAGGTTCGCCCAGGCCCGCGCCGCCACCGCCACCTCGGCCAACTGCTCGCGGGTGGTGCCGAACTGGTGCATGTGCCGGCTCGCCGCCAGCGCGTACGCCGTCAGCGGCATGCGCGGCTTGAACGGCGCCTCCCACACCTGCGGCTCGCTCATGGACACGAGCCGCCCACCCGCCGTGCGCTGGTTCGACCCGTAGCAGATCAACGCCACGTCGCAGAACCCGGCATCGAGCGCGAGCGCGGCATGCAGCAGATGCGCCTCGAAGCTGGCACCGCCGATATTCGTGCCGTCCACGAAACGCGGACGCAGGCCGAGATACTCGGCGACCGAGAGCGTCGGGAACGCGTGCGTGCTGGTCGCGGCGAAGATGCCGTCCACATCCGACAGCTTCAGCCCCGCATCGGCGATGGCGTTCAGGGACGCCTCGCCCAGGAGCTCGATCGCGGAACGACCTGGGGCCTCGCCCGTGCCGGCCGTGCCGATGCCGACGACCGCGGTCTTGCCCCTCAGCGCATGTGCCATGTCAGGAAATCCTCAAAGAACGCAGGGCTCCGCCCTGCACCCGCCGGGAGGCCGCGGGCGGGGTCCCAACGCGCCTGCGCGATGGGGTGCCATGCCCCCCGGCCCCCCTCAGACCGGATCGAAGACGATGCCCGGCGCGCCGTCGACCTCGGCGATGCGCGCCTTCACGCGCTGGCCGATCTTCACCTCCGTCGGCGGCACGCCCTCGACACGGCTCATCATCCGCACGCCCTCGTCGAGCTCGACGATCGCGATGTTGTAGTCGTTGGAGGAGCCGTCGGGGTTGGGGCGCTGACGCGCCACGGTGGTCGCATAGACCGTGCCGAGGCCGCTCGCCGGCACCCATTCGAGATCGCGCTCGCCCGTGCCAGGCAAGGCCACACGAGGGTAGAAGACGTGGCGCCCGGTGGAGGCGCTGCGCTGGATCATGAAACGGCCTTCCTTCAGGAAGGCGCGAAACGTCGCCTCAGGGCCCTGCCCCGCCTCGGTCATGGAAGCATCCTCCCTCTCCGTCGGCGGAGAGGATGGCCCGTCACGGCCGGGGCGGCAACCTCAGCTCTGCGCGTCCGGCGCCACCGCGATGCAGCTCTGCCCGGTGCGCTCCACGCGCTGGCACGCCGCGACCGCCGCCGTCGCCGACAGACCGACAAGCCGCGCGCGTACCAGCGTGCCGTTGGTGGTGACGACCGACGCGATGGCCACCTGCGCCCCGCCGAGCAGCTCGGGCGCCGCGCGGCGCGCCTGCTCGACCGCATTGCGAGCAGGACCATGGCTCTGGAACGCGCCGACCTGGATCGCCCAGGCGCCGCCGATCTGCGACGGCACCGGCGCGCCGAGCGCGGGTGCGGCCTGGGCCGACGAGATCAGCTGGAACCGGGCCGCGGGGGCCGGCGGGGCGGGCGGCGGCAGCGCGGCGCGCGCGATCACCGGCTCGCGCACCGGCGCGGTGACCGGCGCCGGCGCCTGCGCAACCACCGCCGGCGGACGCGGCGGCGTCGGCGGCCGATACGCAAGCTGCGTCGGCTGGCCGCCCACCGGGCGACGCAGCCCCGGCGGAATGTTCGTCGGCACCGCCGCCGCGGCATACACCTCGGGCGCGGCACGGTTCCGCGGCGCAACCCCCTCGATGCGCGGGGCGATCATCGCGACATAGCGCCGCGTCTCGTCCGGCAGGCCGCGCTGGCGCGCGAGATAGCGGTCGAAGGTACCGGGACCGGCGTTGTAGGCGGCGAGAAACCCGGGCGAGCCGAACCGATCGTACATCTCGCGCAGATACGCGGTACCGGCCAGGATGTTGTCGCGTGGATGGAACGGATCGCCGCCGAGCTGATAGCGCGCCCGGAGTTCCTCCCAGGTCGCCGGCATGATCTGCATCAGCCCCATCGCGCCGGCCGAGGAGATCGCGTCATGGCGCCCCGCGCTCTCCACCCGCATCACCTCGCGGATCCACGTCTCGGGCACGTCGTGCATCACCGCCGCCTCGGCGATGTAGGGACCCCAGGGGTCATGCGGCGGGCCGGGCGGGGTGTAATGGCTGGCCGTGTATCCGCCTTGGCGGACATTCGCCCGATCGGACGCGCAGGCCGCGGCCAGCAGCACCAGCGCCGCCATCCCCGCACCGCGGAGCACGGGGCGCATCCGGAAGCTCGAGGGCAGGCGCGGCGAGATCTTCAAGGCTCGGGTCCCCAGAACACCAAGAGAACACCGCAGGCTATGCCCTGGTGTTCAGCTCATGTGTCAGTATCCAGGCCTAAAGCCTTAAAGAATCGTCGCCAAACGAGCAACGGGATTGGAGTCGCGGTGGGCCATCCGGTGCGCGCCGCAGCGCCGCCGTGGCATCCCGGCAACACCCGCGCGGGGCAATCCGGCCATCAGGGTCAGCTGCGGGCGGGGGGCGCCACCGTGAAGCACCCCTGCCCGCGGCGCTCCACCAACCGGCAGGCGGCCCGCGCCGCCTCGGGCGAGAGCCCGACCAAGCGCGCGCGCACGAACCTGCCGTTCGGCGTCTCCACATCGGGTGTCGCCGCCACCGCGTGCGCGAGCAGGTCCGGTGCCGCATCCCGCGCCTGGTCGATCGCGCCGCGCGCCGGCTCGACGGTGCGGAACGCGCCGACCTGGATCGACCAGGCGCCGATGACGGTGGGGGCAGGCGGTTCCGGCACGTCCTGCCGCGGTGACGCGGCGGGCACCGGCGCCGCGCGCGCGGCCGAGATCAGCTGGAAGCCGCGCGAAGGCGGTTCAGGCGCGGGCGCAGGTGCGGCCGATGCCGAAGCACGGAGAGGCTCCGGGGCCGCCGCCGCGACGACGGCCGGCGCAGGCGGCTCGGGCGGCGGCAGCGGCGGCCGCCAGGCGACCGCGACCGGTGCGGAAGGCGCCGGGCGGCGCGGCCCGCCAACGAGCGACGGCGGAACGGCCGCGTAGACCGCCGGCGCGGCGCGGTTCTCGGGCGAGATGCCGGCGATCCGTGGCGCGATCGCCGCGACGAAGCGGCTCGTCTCGCGCGGCAGCGGATGGGCGCGCGCGAGGTGGCGCGAGAACGCGCCGGGACCGGCATTGTAGGCGGCCAGGAATCCGGGCGAGCCGAAGCGCTCGTACATCTCGCGGATATAGGCGGTGCCCGCGAGGATGTTGTCACGCGGATCGAACGGATCGCGACCGAGTTGATAGCGCAGGCGCAGCTCGCGCCAGGTGCCCGGCATCACCTGCATCAGCCCCATCGCGCCGGCGGGCGAGACCGCGCGGCGCCGTCCGCTGCTCTCGCGGTCGATCACCTCGCGAATCCACGCCTCGGGCACGTCATGCAGCGCGGCGGCCTCGGCGATGTGCTGCCCCCAGGGATCGAAGAGACTGTCGGCCGGTGCCGCGTAGTCGTGGATCACGGGATGCTGGCCGAGCCGCGCCGGCTCGCGCGGCAGGCGATCCGCGGCGCATCCCGTCGCGAGCACGAGCACGGTTGCCGCCAGCCCGCGCAGCCCCAGGTGTCGATCGGCGATCCCTGGGCAGCGCGGCGTGATCATCAGGATGCGTCCTTGAATCGTGGACGGCGCAGCGGGCACTGCGACCCGGCGTTGCGGCACCGGGCGGACGAACCCTAGGAACGGGTGGCGGAGTCGCGTCTCGCGGGAAAATTGCGCGCGCCGAGTCGGACTCGCGCACTCTCGCAGACGCCGCACGCGCGTGGCATGCTCGCAACACTCGCGCGAGTCGCTCGTGGAGGTGGTCCTGCGCGCCGTCCTGCCTGTGCTGCTGCTGGCCTGCGCCGCTGCCTGCGCGCGCCCGCCGCCGCCTGCGGCCGCGCCGGCCGCCGAGATGCCCGCGCCCGCTCAGCACCGCCTCGGAACGATCCTCGCGATCCGCCCGCTCGCGCCGGGCAGTGCCGAGTACATCGTGCGCGCCGACAGCGGCGCGACGATCGTGGTCGTGCAGCCCGATACCGAGCGGCTAGCCGTCGGCGAGCGCGTGAGACTGCACGAGCAGGGACGGACGCGCGTCACCCGCGCCCGGTGATCAGTTCAGCGTCGCGCGGATCTCGCGCAGCGTCGTGCGCGCCTGCGCCGCGGCCTCGGCATCCGGATCAAGGGACAGGAACCGTTCCAGGCAGGCGATCGCCGCGCGCGCGTGGCCGAGCCGCTGATGCACCAGTCCGGCCTCCTGCCAGAGCGGCGTCGCATCCGGCGCCAGCCGCAGCATGTCCTCGACGCAGGCGAGCGTCCCGGCGAGATCGCCCGCCCGCAGGCGGCGCATCCTGATGTTGTTCTGCAGGCGCAGCAGCACCTCGCGGTCGCGCATGCGGCGGAACAGTCCCGGATGAATCGCCGCGTCCTCGCCGGCGATTCGGCCGATCATCGCGCGCAGTTCCCCCGGCGAGGGCGCATGCCCCCGTGCGAAGGGATCGACCGCGACGGCGCGATCCGCCCCCTCGACGGCGACCAGGAAATGCGCGGGGAAGTCGATGCCCCAGGCGGGCCAGCCCGCCGCGCGCGCGGCGTGGATCCAGACGATGCCGAGCGCCACCGGCAGGCCACGCCGCCGTTCGATCACGCGCAGCAGGTTGGCGTTGGCGAGATCCTCGTAGGTCTCGCTGTCGCCCGCATAGCCATGCCGCCCCGCGAGCAGCGCCGCGAGCTCGGCCGCGCGCGCCTCGACCGAGACGGCCGTCAGCGCGCGCGCCTCGGCCGCCAGCGTCGCGAGATGCGCGCGCGCCGCGGCGAGATCGGCGTCCGGCGCATCGATCACCGCGAGCAGCAGCGCCGCCTCGACGAGATCGGGCAGGTCGCCTCCGGCCGCGCCGAGGCGATCGAGAGCGGCACGCGCCTCGGCGGGCGTCATGACGCACGGTCGCAGAGATGCATCACGCTGCGCGTCGGCGTCGTGAAGATCCGCTCGCGGACCCGCCAGCCTGCGGCGGCCAGCGCCCCTTCCCAGACCGCGAGCGAGGTGCCGCGATAGCCGACCTCCCATTTGTGGCCCAGCGGATCGGCCTCGGGCACGAAGGCGCGGAAGCGGTTCGGCCATTTCAGGTGCAGCGCGGTGCGGAGCCAGCCCGGCGCGAGCTGCACCGCGAGCCAGAGATGCAGCCCCGACCACGGCACCGAGACGATCAGATGCGCCGCCCCGGTCGCGTGCAGCCGGCGCAGCACGTCGCGGGCGGCCTCGAACGGCAGGTGCTCCAGCGTCTCGCAGCAGAGCACCGCGTCGAAACCGGAGACATCGGCCGGTTCCAGCGTGGTCAGGTCGCAGGCGTGGTGCGGCACGTCGGGGCGCGCGAACTGCCGCGGCCCGAGATCGAGCGTCTCCACCGCGTAGCCCGCGTTGTCGAGCAGCGCGGTGACGTAGCCGAGATAGGGGCCGATCTCGAGCACGCGCCGCGCCTGGATGCGGCCGAGCAGGTCCAGCTGGGCGTGCTGGTGCGGGCTCCGCTTGGGCGAGTAGTAGCGATGCCACTCGGACCGGTTCGCCGCCGGATCGGCTCGGCGATACATGGTCGTGCCCTCGGGAACCGTGCTCATGCGGCGATGCCGATCCGCTTCAGCCGGTGCGCGGCCTCGGGGTTCACGGCGCCCGGGGGGATGCGGCCCCGCGCCAGCGCCTCCACCTGGCGCACCGTGTCGAAGGCCTGGTGCTGGGCGGCCTGCGGCGTCAGCCCGCCGATATGCGGTGTCGCGATCACCTTGGGATGCGCGGCGAGCGCGGGCGTGGGCATCTGGTCGGGCGCGCGGCCGACATCCATCGCCGCCCCCGCGAGCGGACCCGCGTCGAGCGCGCCGAGAAGGGCGCCCTCGTCCACCAGATTGCCGCGCGCGAGATTGACGAAGAAGGCCCCGCGCTTCATGGCCGCGAAGGCGCGCGCATCGAGCAGGTTCTCGGTCTGGTCGTTCGCCACCACGAGGCAGACCACGAAGTCGGATTGCGCCAGCACGTCGTGCAGGGCCGCGTGGCCGATCGCGGGGTCATCGGGCGCGACATACGGATCGGCGACCACCACGCGCATCCGCATCGCCCTGGCGATCGCCGCGAGGCGCCGCCCGATCACGCCGTAGCCGAGGATGCCGAGCGTCGCCCCGGCAAGCTGCCGGCCCATGCGGATCTCGGGCATCTCGCCGCGGTGATAGGCGGCGGTCGCGCGTCCGATGCCGCGCGCCAGATCGACCATCATGCCGACCGCAAGCTCGGCCACCGAATCGGCAAAGCCGGGCGTCGCGCGGGTGACCAGCACGCCGGCCGCCGACGCCGCCGCGAGGTCGATCGTGCGGATATCGACCGCGCAGCGCAGGAAGGCGACGAGGTCGGGCGCGTGCGCGAAGGTCTCGGCCTCGCCCGGCGTCATGCGGTCCGACACGATCACGGCACAGCCGGACGCCGCCTCGGCGAGGTCGCGCCCGGCGAGATGCCGACCCGTAGTGTTGCGCCGCACCTGCGCGACCCGTTCGAGCGCGGCGAGCGCCTCCGAGCCGTAGTAGTTGCGGAACATCTCGTCGGTGTGGGCAAGAAAGACGGACAGCATCGCGGGCTCCGGCGGACTGGCGGGCGAGACTGGCCCGGCAGGCGTCGCGGCGCCAGACCTGTCCTTGCCGGCGGACCGGGTGCCGCCTAGAACGCCCGCCCATGGCCAAGCGCCCCCGCCCCGCCGACCACGCTGACGCCCTCGCCGACCGGATCGCCCGCCGCGATGCCACCGTCGGCGTGATCGGGCTCGGCTATGTCGGCCTGCCGCTGGTGAAGGTGTTCCTCGCGCGCGGCTTCCGCGTGCTCGGCTTCGACACGGACGCGGCCAAGGTGGCGGCGCTGAAGGCCGGCCGCTCCTACATCCGCCACATCCCGGCAGCGGACGTCGCGGCGATGAACGCCACCGGCCGGTTCGATGCCACCGCCGACATGGGCCGGCTCGGCGGGCCCGACGCCATCCTGATCTGCGTGCCGACGCCACTGACGCGCCATCGCGAGCCCGACATGACCTATGTGGTCGCGACGGCCGAGGCGATCGCGGCACGGCTGCGCCCGGGCCAGCTCGTGGTGCTGGAGTCGAGCACCTATCCCGGCACCACCGAGGAGGTGGTGAAGCCGATCCTGGAGCGCGGCGGCCTCGTCTCGGGTCGCGACTTCTTCCTGGGCTACAGCCCCGAACGCGAGGACCCGGGCAACATCGACCACGGCACCTCGACGATCCCGAAGGTGGTGGGCGCCGACGGCGAAGCGGCACTCGCGCTCACCCGCGCGCTCTATGACGCGGTGGTGGTCGGCACGGTGCCGGTCAGTTCCGCCGCCACCGCCGAGGCAGTGAAGCTCACCGAGAACATCTTCCGCGCCGTCAACATCGCGCTCGTCAACGAGCTGAAGCAGATCTACGCGCCGATGGGCATCGATGTGTGGGAGGTGATCGCCGCCGCCGCCACCAAGCCCTTCGGCTTCATGCCGTTCTGGCCCGGCCCCGGCCTGGGCGGGCACTGCATCCCGATCGACCCGTTCTACCTCACCTGGAAGGCGCGCGAGCACGAGGTCGCCACGCGCTTCATCGAACTCGCCGGCGAGATCAACACCGCCATGCCGCGCTATGTCGTGCAGCGCCTGGCCGACGCGCTGAACGACCGCGCCGGGCGCGGGCTCAGGGATGCGTCGGTGCTGCTGCTCGGCCTCGCCTACAAGAAGAACGTCGACGACATGCGCGAGAGCCCGGCCCTGAAGATCATCGAGCTCTTGGAGGAGCGCGGCGCGCGCGTGTCGTTCCATGACCCGCACATCGCCGCGATCCCGCCGACCCGCGCCTACGGCCACCTTGCCGGGCGCGCGGGTGTCGCGCTGACGCCGGCGACGCTGAAGGCCGCGGATGCCGTGCTGGTGGTGACCGACCACGATGCGATCGACTGGAAGCGTGTCGGCCGGCATGCGCGGCTGATCATCGACACGCGCAACGCGCTGCGCCGCGCCGGGCACGCGGGCGCGAACCTGGTGCTCGCCTGAGGCGATGCCTCCGCGCGTCGCCCTGATCGGCTGCGGCGCCTGGGGACGCAACATCGCGCGCAACCTCGCCGCAGCCGGCGCGCTCGCCGCGGTCTCCGACCTCGACGCCGAGGCGGCAAGCGCCGCCGCGCGCGGCGCGCCGGTGTGCGACACCGCGGCCGTGCTGGCCGACCCGCTGATCGACGCGGTGGCGATCGCCACCCCGGCGGCGACCCACGCGACGCTGGCCGCCGCCGCGCTCGCCGCCGGCAAGCACGTCTTCGTCGAGAAGCCGCTCGCGCTCGACGTGACCGAGGCGGAACGGCTGGTCGCGCAGGCGGCCGCCGCGCGGCGCGTGCTCATGGTCGGCCACCTGATGCGCCACCATCCGGCCTTCGCCGCGCTGCTCGCTCTCGTGCGCGACGGCCGGCTCGGCCCCCTCTCCTACATCCATGCGCGGCGGCTCGATCTCGGCCGCATCCGCCGCGAGGAGGACATCCTCTGGTCCTTCGCGCCACACGACATCTCGATGATCCTGGCCCTCGCCGGAACGTTTCCCGAGCGCGTCACCGCGCAGGGCGTCGCCGTGCTGAACCCCGCGGTCGCCGACGTCACCACGACCCAGCTCGCATTCCCGGGCGGGCTGCGGGCCGAGATCCACGTCTCCTGGCTCAACCCGGTGAAGGAGCAGCGGCTGGTGGTGGTCGGCGCCGGCGGCATGGCGGTGCTGGACGACGGCGCGCCCTGGGAGCGCAAGCTCGTGCTCTATCCGCACCGGATCGCTTGGCAGGGCGGCGTGCCGGTGGCCGAGCCCGCCTCCGGCGAGCCCGTGCCGGTCGTACCCGCGGAACCGCTTCAGGTCGAACTCCGACACTTCCTCGACTGCATCGCGACGGGCGCCACGCCGCTCACCGACGGCGCGGAGGGCCTCGCGGTTCTACGTGTGCTCGCCGCCGCCTCAGCCTCCCTGCGACCGCGCGAGGGTATCCACCCGAGCGTCGAGATCGCGCCCGATGCGACCGTCGGTGCGGGCACACGCATCTGGCACTACAGCCGGGTGCTCGCGGGGAGCCGCATCGGCGCGGACTGCCGGATCGGCCAGAACGTGGTGATCGGCCCGCGCGCCACCGTCCGCGACCGCTGCAAGGTGCAGAACACTGTCAGCCTCTACGAGGGAGTGACACTGGAGGACGAGGTGTTCGTCGGCCCCTCGGCCGTGTTCACGAATGTCCGCACGCCGCGCGCAGCGATCGACCGGCGCGCCGAGTTCGCCCCGACCCTGGTGCGCCGAGGGGCCACCATCGGCGCCAACGCCACGGTGCTCTGCGGCGTCACGATCGGCGCTTGGGCCTTCGTCGCCGCCGGGGCGGTGGTGACGCGCGACGTCGCGCCCTTCGCCCTCGTCGCTGGCAACCCGGCCGCGCGGATCGGATGGGTCGGGCATGCGGGGGAACGCCTCGTTTCCGCCCCGTCCGGCACCTATACCTGCCCGCGTACCGGGCGGCGCTACGTCGAGTCCGCGCCGGAGACGCTCACGGAGATCGCCTGATGCCGGAAGCCCCCCCGCCCACGCCGATCGCCTTCATCGACCTCGACGCCCAGCGCCGCGCGATCGGCCCGGCGATGGAGGAGGCGGTGCTGAAGGTGGTCCGCTCCGGCCGCTACATCCTCGGCCCGGAGGTGGCGGAGCTGGAAGCGGCCCTCGCCCGCTACGCCTCGGTCCCCTACGTGCTCTCCTGCGCCAACGGGACGGATGCGCTGGCCCTCGCCCTGATGGCCTGGGACATCAGGCCGGGCGACGCCGTGCTGGTGCCCGCCTTCACCTTCGCCGCCACCGCCGAGGTGGTGGTGTGGTTCGGCGCGACGCCGGTGTTCGTCGATGTGCTCGAGGACACGTTCAACATGGACCCGGCCAGCCTGGAGGCCGGGGTCGAGACCGCGAAGCGGCTCGGGCTGGTGCCCCGGGTGGTGATCCCGGTCGACCTGTTCGGCCAGCCCGCCGACTACGCGCGGCTGTTGCCGATCGCGCGCCGACACGGGCTGAAGGTGCTGGTCGATGCGGCGCAGTCCTTCGGCGCGACCTGGAACGGCACGCATGTGGCGGCCACCGGCGACATGGCGGCGACCAGCTTCTTCCCCGCCAAGCCGCTCGGCTGCTACGGCGACGGCGGCGCGGTGTTCTGCCATGACCGCGAGACGCTCGACCTGCTTCTGTCGCTCCGCGTCCACGGCCAGGACAACGACGACAAGTACGAGAACGTGCGCGTCGGCATGAACGGCCGGCTCGACACCATCCAGGCCGCGGTGCTGCTGCGGAAGCTCGCGGTGTTCGCGGCCGAGTGCGCCGCGCGCCAGCGCATCGCCGAGCGCTACAACGACGCTCTGTCGGATGTCGCGATCGTGCCGCGCCTCGCGCCGGGCAACATCTCCGTCTGGGCGCAGTACACGCTGCGCATCCCCGGCCGCGACCGTGGGCGTGTGCTCGCGGCCCTGAAGGCCGAGGGCATCCCGACCGCGATCTACTACCCCAAGCCGCTGAACCGGCAGACCGCCTATGCCCAGCACCCGGTGGCCGGCAACGGCGTGCCGGTGAGCGAGAAGCTCTCCGCCGAGGTGTTCAGCCTGCCGTTCCACCCCTACCTCGACGAGGTGACCCAGGACCGGATCATCGCCGCGACGCGGCGGGCGCTCGGGGCCTGATCAGGACCTGATTCCGTCACACCCGTGGAACAGACATGCCTCGGCATGCCATGATGCGTCATGGAGTCCGCCGATGAGCACTGCCCGCCCCCGGCTGGGCTGACGGTCGCCGGTCTACTCACCCTGCTCGGTCTCGGCCCCCGCGGCGAGGCGCTGCGCAGACGCCTCGCCCGCGCGCTGCACGAGCGCGCCCCCGCGCAGATTCCGGCCGAGGAGGACCACACCGCCTTCGGCCGGCGCCTGCTCGGCCTGCTCGCCACCGCCCAGGGCGACGCGATCTTCGCTCAGGCGGCCGGCGCGGTAGAAGCGGACATCGCCCCGCCCGAGCGGCAACTCGACCTGCTCGGCGCGGCCCGGCGCGCGGCGCTGCGCGCGCTCGATGACGCGGCCCCGGAGGCGGCATCGCGGCTGCGCGCCGCGCATCTGCCCGGCGCGCCGCCGGCGCTCGCGCTCGCGGAAGCGGCCGCCGAGGCCGCGCTCTGGAGCGAGGCGGCGCTGATCCTGTGGCGGCTCGCCGCGGTTCCCGCGCAGGCCGAGGATGCCGCCCGGCTCGCCGCCCGGCACCCGCCGCTCGCCGACGCCCTGCCCACCCTTGCCCGCCGCGCCATGGCCGACGAGCTGCCCGGCCCGGCGCGCCAGCGCGACCGGCTGCTCAGGCTGATGGGCCTCGCCGAGGATCCCGAGACCGCGACGCTGCTGCCGCCACCCGGCGCACATGTCGAGGCGAAGCTCGCCGCGCTGCCGCCGGAGCGCGTGGCCGAGCTGCCGCCCGGGTGGCGGGCGACCCTGCATCGCAGCTCAGGCCGCGCGGCCGGACGCATCACCGAGGCGCTCGCCGGCTTCGAGCGCGCCGCGCTGACGGCCGAGGCGCGCGAGACGGCGCTGCGCGAGGCGGCGCTGCAGGCGGAGCTCGATCTGCTGGCGGTCGAAGCCGCACTCGCTGCGGCGCGCGAGGCCGAAGCGGCGCGCGAGCGCGCGTGGCAGGCGTTGGTGCAGGCGATCGCGGCGGCGCGGTGAGGCGCCGGGGCTCAGGGCAGCGGCTTGGGCGTGGCGTCCAGCGTGCGCAGCCAGGCGATCAGGTCGGCGCGCTGCTGGGCGCTGGACAGGCCGTTGAAGGCCATGCGCGTGCCCGGCGCGTAGGCGCGCGGGTTGGCGATGAACTTGTTCAGTTCCTCGTAGCTCCAGGGCGTGCCGCGCATGCCGGCGATCACCTGCGAGTAGTTGAACCCCTCCGCATGCGCATGATCGGCGCCGACGATGCCCCAGAGATTGGGCCCGACGCCGTTGCGCCCGCCCTGGTCGAAGGTGTGGCAGGCGGCGCAGGCGCGCCGCGCGATCGCGGCACCGTTCTCAGGGTTGGCGTTGGCGAGCAGCGGCCCGATCGGCTCGATCGTGGGCGCGGCCGGCGCGGCCGGGGCAGCCGCCGGCGCCGCGCCGGTATCGATGTTCAGCACGCTCTGGTGGAGGCGCTTCGGATGCACCAGCGCGTCGCCGATGATGCCGGTCACCATGAACAGGATGCCCGCCGTCAGGATCGAGGCGGCGATCTTGTTCAGTTCCATCGAGTTCATCGGCGACGTGGTCCTTCGGCACGATCCCGGCCGGCGCGGCGACGCCGCCCGGTCCGACCGTCCATTAGGCGATCCGCAGCGGCGCTTCAACCCACCGCCCGCGCGTCCGTGACCGCGGGCCGACCCTCGACCGAGCTATGGCGCAGGCCATGGTGGGGCTGATCGGCGGCGGGCTGGTGGAGGCGATCCTCGCGCTCGTGGCGCTGGAGGCGGCAGTGCTCGCGGTCGTGCTGCGTCGCACGGGCCGCGGCGTCGCGCTGCCAGGCCTGCTCGTGACGCTGCTGTCGGGCGCGGCGCTGCTCCTGGCCCTGCGCGCCGCGCTGATCGGCGCCGGCGCGGTCTGGATCGGCGCCTGGCTCGCGGCCGCACTGGCTGCGCATCTGCTTGATCTCTGGCTGCGGCTCAGGCCGTGAGCCTGAAAGAAAGGGGCGGCGCAAGGCCGCCCCGGAGGGTCCAGTGGGAGTGGGGACTCAGCGCGAGGCCGAGCGCAGCGGACCCAAGGTCACGGCGTTCAGTTCGGGGTAGTCCGCCAGCATCGGCCGGCCGAGCAGCGGCTTGCTGGCGCCGAGATGGCAGGTGCTGCAGTTCACCTTCCACGGATCGCCGCCCGGGCCGAGGCGCGACTGGGTGGCGTCGCCCCGCTCGGGCGGTCCGTGCGGGTTGGCCGCCCAGAGCGGACGCAGGGGCTCGACATAGCTGGTGTTCAGCTCGCGCACCATGCGGATGCCGTGCCAGGCCGTCACTCGCTGCGGCGTCGAGCTCTCCCATTTCCCGAAGTTCTGGGTGTTGTGGCAGAAGGTGCAGTTCTGCCCGGTCGCGGCGCTGAAGTGGAACATCAGCCCGTAGGTCCACTCCGCGCCCATGATGGTGGCCGGATTGCCGTGCGGCAGCGGGCGCGTGCCCGTCACGCGGATCGGCTCGTCACGCAACAGGAACGGCGTGAACGGATCGTGCGGCAGCGAGGAGAGGCCCACCGCCGGCGAGGCGATGTTCTGCCCGGCCGCCGAGGCGACGATGCCGCGCGTCCGTCGCGGATCGGGATCGGTCGACCACACCGCCTCGGGGATCGGCTTGCCGCGATGGCAGGTGTAGCAGGTCACGCCGGTCTGCCCGACATGGGCCTGCCAGGAGGCGTTGATCGTCTTGGTCATCTGCAGCATCCGCCGCGTGACGACCTTGGTGTAGACCTCGTCCGAGGCGAGGTTCTCGGGGTTGTGGCAGTAGTTGCAGCCCTGCTCGGGCGACACCCAGGCGGTGATGCCGATCATGAGCCGGTTGAAGGCGTTGGCGTCGAGATCGCCCAGCACCTGGACGTTCTCGTACACCTCCGAGGCCTTCTGCCCGGCCGCGTCGAGCGGCGGCGTGGGCTCGGGCACGGCGTGGCGCGGAAGCTGCGCGGCCACCGTGCGCGGATTGGTCACCAGCTCCATCGCGGTGCCGCGCTGACCGACCTGGACCACATTCACCGGCGGTCGTTCGAAGCTCGTGACGACCACGATCACGCCGAGCGCGCCGAGGACGGCGAGCACGATCTTCAGGGTGAAGCTCATCGCATCGCTCCTGCGGCTGCGGCCGGGTCGGCCATTCCGGGGACGATCGGATCGTACATCGGCGCGAAGCCGTGCTTCACCGCCCAGAGGTACCAGTTGTCCACCACCGTGCCGGTGAGCAGGATGCCGATGCCGCCGGTCAGCGGGCACAGCACCGCGAACCACCAGGCCCAGCGATGGATGCTCTCCATCGTCGCGTTGAAGCCCATGGTCCAGCGCCAGAACAGGGCGGCACGCTCGGCCGCCGTGCCGCGATCGAGCGTCTGCTCGATCTCGCGCTCGCCGCCGTAGCGGGAGACGGCGAGGATGGTCGCGCCGTGCATCGCGAACAGGAGCGTCGAGCCGTAGAGGAAGACGATCGAGAGTGCGTGGAACGGGTTGTAGAAGAGGTTGCCGTAGCGGATCGAGAACGCCGCCGTCCAATCGAGATGCGGGAAGATCCCGAACGGCACCGCCTCCGACCAGCTTCCCATCAGCAGCGGGCGGATGAAGCCCAGCACCAGGTAGAGCCAGATCGCCGCGGCGAAGGCCCAGGCCACATGCGTGCCCATGCCGAGCTGACGCGCGCGGCGATAGGTGCGCGCCCACCAGAGCAGGATCGACAGCGTGAGGAAGAACCCCGCGAACAGCCACCAGCCCCCGTCATGCATCGGCGGCAGCCGCAGCCCGTAATGCGCCGGCGGCGGCTCGAGCCCGAGCCAGAAGAGCTGACGGACGAACTGCACCGGATCCCAGCGCACGGAGGCCCACATGTTGAGCCCGATCGTGACGAAGGCGACCAGGAAGAACGCGATCGACAGCGTGCCCAGCCAGCCGAGATAGATCGGCCCGAGCTGCGCATCGCCGATCTTGCCGAGCACGCGCTGGAAGCTCGCGGGTCCCGTGCGCGGCGAGTCGCCCTTCGGCAGGGGCACGCCCGGATAGGGTGTCGGGCCATGCACGATCACCCGGGTGAAGATGTTCTGGTATTCGGCCATCGGTGTCGCTCCCGTGCCTTACGACCAGATCGGAAGGTTGAGCCACCAGCCCCACCATTCCGGCCAGCCGCGGGTCCAGAACGGACCCGAGATGACGATGCAGACGGCACTCCAGAACCCCGCGGACAGCGCGAGGAACAGCCCGAGGCGATGGATACCGAGCGTGCCGATCGAGTAGCCGATCAGGTCGCGGAAGAAGGTGTTCTCGTGCTCCGGCGTCTTCACCGGCTCGCCCTTGGGCGGGTTCAGCGCGGAGAGCACCAGCGCGCCATGCAGGCTGAGCGCGAGCACGGTCGCGAAGAAGAACGAGATCGCGATCATGTGCGCCGGATTGTAGTGGAAGTGCAGGTACTGGTAGCCGACGTTCGAGACCCAATCGAGATGGCTGAAGATGCCGTAGGGGAAGCCGTGCCCCCAGGCGCCCATCAGCAGCGGGCGGATCACCACCAGCGTGATGTAGGCGAACACCGCCACGCCATAGGCGATCGGGATGTGGTAGCCCATGCCGAGCTTGCGGCTGATCTCGGCCTGGCGCAGCGCCCAGGAGACGAAGGCGCCGATCGCGCAGATGGTGATGAGCTGCCAGAGCCCACCTTCCTTGATCGGCGCGAAGGCGAGACCGTATTTCAGGTCGGGCGGGGCGATGTTGATCGTCCAGACATTGAACGTGCCCTGCAGCGCCGCGCCGTAGAGGATCAGCAGCGTGCCGAGCACCGTGAAGAAGATGGTCGTGACGCCGAAGAAGCCGACATAGAACGGCCCGACCCAGAAATCGAAGAGATCACCGCCGACGAGGGTTCCCCCTCGCACCCGGTACTTCTTCTCGAAGCTGAGCATCGCCATGGTGGGTTTCCCCTTGCCTGATCGAGAGCGGGCGGGCCGGGCGCGGGATGCCGGAGACGGACGGGCCCGGCACGGCAACGCCGCGCCCGCCCGTCATCCGGCGGTCGCCGCTAGGTCGGCATCACCTGCGAGGTGTCGTAGGTCACCATCGCAGTGCGACGCGGCCCGTCCAGCCAGTTGAACCTGTCGGTGCTGAGCAGGATGAAGTGGATCAGCAACGCCAGGACCAGCAGGAACACACCGAGTGCGACCAGCACCCGGCGCGGATCGAAGATCAACCAGATTCGCCACATGTCGGGACCCTCCCTAGGTCAGGTAGGACGCGACGGTGGCGGCACCGTCGATCATCGACTGCCGCCACCCGCCAACGGGTGGCAGCCAGGGACGCCACATCCAGACGAGGATGTGAGCGATGACGGCGACGACCGTGAAGATGACGAAGCTCGAGGTGAAGACTCCGTGGAATTCCTTCGCCTCGTGTTCCGTCAGCCCCGACAGCGAGCCGTCGGTTCGATCAGCCATTTCGGTACCTCTTGGCTGATGGCCTTGCGGCCGTTACCGCGCTAGTCCCGCGCGGCGGGGATCGGAACGGTGGGTCGCACCGTCGCCGATCGGTGGTCCGGTGCGCTGGGCGACCGTTCGCCCTCCGCACCGGGAAGGGGACGGGATGCCGCGTCATGCCGGCACCCCCTGGAGCTGGTCGGCGAGCACGCGCGCGGCACGCTCCACCGTCACGCGGGTCTCGCCCGCCTCGCGGGCCGCGCGCTCGATCCGCTCGCGCAGCCGCTTGGCCGCCGAGATGCGCACCAGGAACGGCTCGGATTCGAGATGCACATCGAGCAGCTCGCGCGCCTCGTCGTCCCAGGGCTGGCTCGCGCGCGCCGGCGTCGCCTCGATCCGGTCGAGATCCGTGCCCAGCGGCAGGATGTGGAACAGCGCGTCGAACAGCGCGTTGCAGTATTCCTGGATGATGTAGGTGGCCCCCGCGTAGCCCATGAACGGCGTGCCGGTGGCGCGGCGGATGATCGCGCCCGGGAACGAGGCCGGGATGTACATCGCGCGCGACTTCAGTTCGGCGGCGTACATGCGCTCGTTGTAGGATCCGAACAGGACCAGCGGCGGCGTCTTGCGCATCGCCTCGCGCACGGCGGCGTTGTCGGGCTTGTGCCCGGGCTTGCGCGCGAAGGCGAAGGCGCAGGGCACGCCCATCTCGTCCTCGAGGAAGCGCTTCAGTCCGCGCGTGTAGGTCTCGGAGGCCACCACGGCGAAGGAGGCGGAGGCGAAGAAGTCCTGGGTGACGCTCCGCCAGAGATCCCAGATCGGCTTGATCGTGGTGTGCTTCTCGCGCGCGATGAAGGGCTCGGGATCGACGCCCACCAGTTCGCCCAGCGTGCGCAGGAAGTTGGTGGTCGCGAACAGGCCGATCGGCGCCTGGAGATACGGCCGGTCGAGCGCCTCGCAGAGCTTGCGGCCGAACTCGCGGTACAGGCAGATGTTCACGTCGGCATCCGCGAGGCGCGGAATCTCGTCGAGATGCGCACCCAGCGGGAACACCTGGTTCACCTCGCAGCCGATCCCCTCGACCAGGCGCCGGATCTCGGCGAGATCGGACGGCATGTTGAAGGTGCCGTAGATCGGCCCGATGATGTTCACGCGCGGCTTGGCACCCTCGGCGCGCGCCTTGCGCACCTTCGGCTTCTTCAGCCCGAACTCGGTCCAGAGCCAGTAGATCGCGCGATCGGCGGCCTGCCACTGATCCTCGTCGATGGTGCGCGGAATGAACCGCTTGAGGCTCGATCCCTCGGGTGTCACGCCGCCGCCGATCATCTCGGCGATCGAGCCGGTGACGACGACCGAGGGCAGCTCGACATCGCCCGTCTCGTCGGCGCGCTTGAGGAGCTGTTCCGTGCCGTTCTGCGACAGCGCGTCCTCGTCGAGGCCCGTGACCGCGATCGGCAGCTCGTGCGGCGGCAGCGCATCCGTGTAGTGCAGCACCGCGGTGACGGGCAGGTTCTCGCAGCCGACCGGGCCGTCGATCACCACGCGCAGGCCCCGCACCGCGGTGAAGGCGTAGACGCAGCCCCAGTAGCCGCCGGCGCGATCATGATCGAGGACGAGCATGGCCTACGTCCCCACCGCTTCTTCGGCCTTGGCGCGCGCGGCGCGCAGGCGCTTCTGCCGGTCGCGGAAGCCGGCAGGCTCGGCGGGAATGTCCTTCCAGCCATAGCCCGGCCCGGTCGCCGTGCCGACGCCATCGAAGAACGACACCATGCGGCGGAACCGTTCGGCTCCGCGCGTCTGGGCGGCGACGATGCCGGCGATCGATCCCGCACCGGCCGGGCCGAACAGCGGCCGGGCCGAGACCATGTTGGTGAAGTAGAGCGCCGGGATCGCCGCTTCCTTCGCCTTCTGCACCACCGGGGTCGTGCCGAGCGCGAGATCAGGCCGCACCTCCAGCATCGCGGCGATGTCCTGTTCCAGCGAGGCGCGGTACTGCACGTGTACCCCGCGCGCCTCGAGCCAGGCGCGATCGTCCGCCGACCATTCCGTGCGCGGGCAGGCCGTGCCGACATAGGGCACGCGCGCCCCCGCCTCGATCAGCAGCCGCGCGACCAGCAGTTCCGAGCCCTCGTAGCCCGAGACCGTGACGGTCGCGTCGATCGGCGCGGCCTTGAGCGCGCTCGCGATCGCGGGCAGCGCGCGCGCCTTCGCCGCGTCGATCTTCTCGGCACCCACGCCCGCCGCGGTTCCGACCGCATCCAGCCATACTGACGTGCCTTCCACGCCGACCGGCCCGGAGCCGACGACGGGGCGGCCGGCGGCGCGGAACTCGCGCACCGCGGCCACATAGAACGGATGCACGGCCGCCACCGCGACGCAGTCGAGCGCGCCGTAGAGATCACGCCATTCGCGCGCCGGCGTGGTCGGGCCGACCGCCAGCCCCATGGGTGCGAGCAGCGCGCCGATCCCGACCGGATCGGCCGGGAACAGCTCGCCGATCAGCGACACGGTCGGCAGATCGGCCTGGTCGCGCGGCCGCGCCACGGGTCCGGCCTCGGCCTCGCGGCGCGCATAGGCCAGCATCGCGCCGGCGAGCACATCCTTCGCCTCGGCATGGGTCGGCACGCCGAACCCGGGCACGTCGATGCCGATGATGCGCACGCCGTTGATCTGCTTCGGCAACAGATCGAGCGGCACGCCCGAGGCCGTGGGCACGCAGAGATTGGTGATGACCACCGCGTCGACCTGCTCCGGGTCGGCCGCCTTGTGCACGGCCTCGCGGATGTCCTCGAACAGCTTGCCGGTGACGAGGGTCTCGCTGTTGAACGGCACATAGCCCACGGTGCGGCGCGCGCCATAGAAGTGGCTGGTGAAGGTCAGGCCATAGACGCAGCAGGCCGAGCCCGAGAGGATCGTCGCCACGCGGCGCATGCGCAGGCCCACGCGCAAGCTGCCGAAGGCCGGGCACATCGACTGCGGCTGGTCGTGGGGCCCGCGCGGATAGTCGGCGGCGAGCCGGTCCATCGTCGTGCTCTTGCCGGCCGCGCGCGCAGCCTCGCGCATCGTCTCGCGGCCGCCATGACAGCCGGTGTCGGGAGGCGGACGAGGGGCGGCGCCGCCGTCCATCACACGCCCTCGTACACGACTTCGAGGGAGGGCTTCTCGATCAGATCGGCGGCGCACATGTCCTCGATCGTCGCCGGATCGAGCACGACATCGCGTCCCACCGTCTCGCCGCTGAACAGGCCGAGCAGCTCCTCCTGGGTGAGCGGCTTCGGGCGCACCGGCGGGGCTTCCGCCACCTGCACGCCGAGCGCCTCGAACAGCGGCCCCCAGCGGCCGCCGGGTTTGCCGATGATCTCGTAGTTGGCGCTCTTGCGGCGGATGTCCTCGTCGGCCGGGATCGCGGCGAGCACGGGGATGCCGGCATGCTCGGCGAAGGCCGCCGCCTCGCCCGTGCCGTCATCCTTGTTGATGACGATCCCCGCCACGCCGACATTGCCGCCGAGCTTGCGGAAGTACTCCACCGCCGAGCAGACATTGTTGGCGACGTAGAGCGACTGCAGGTCGTTCGAGCCGACGATGATCACCTTCTGGCACATGTCGCGCGCGATCGGCAGGCCGAAGCCGCCGCACACCACATCGCCCAGGAAGTCGAGCAGCACGTAGTCGAAGTCCCAGCGATGGAAGCCGAGCTTCTCGAGCAGTTCGAAGCCGTGGATGATGCCGCGTCCGCCGCAGCCGCGCCCGACCTCGGGGCCGCCGAGCTCCATCGCGAACACGCCGTCGCGCTTGAAGCACACGTCGCCGATCTTCACCTCCTCGCCGGCGGCCTTCTTCTTCGAGGAGGTCTCGATGATGGTCGGGCAGGACTTGCCGCCGAACAGCAGGCTGGTGGTGTCGGACTTGGGATCGCAGCCGATCAGCAGCACGCGCTTGCCCTGTTGCGCCATCATGTAGCTGAGGTTCGCCAGCGTGAACGACTTGCCGATCCCGCCCTTGCCGTAGATCGCGATGATCTGGGTCTGTTTCGTCGGCGTGCCGGTCGCGGGCGGAGGCGGATCGATCGCGGCCTCGGCGCGCAACGCGCTGGCCTGGCTCTGCTGCGGCGACGGCACGGGCTTGCCGGCGGGGATGACGGTCATTGGACCTCCCTCCAATCCAGCACCATCTTCAGACAGGCCGGGTCGGTGAATGCGGTGCGGTAGGCGGCCTCGGCATCGCGTGCGGGCGCGCGATGCGTGATGAGACCGTCGAGCGAGAGGCGATGCGCGGCGATCAGCGCGCTGACGGAGACGAGGTCGGCGGGCTTCCACTCCGCGGCGATGCGCAACCGCGCCTCGCGCATGAAGGCCGGCGGGAAGGCGAAGGAGAGGCGGTCGCTGTAGAAGCCGGCGAGCACGATCTCGCCGCCGGGCGCGAGCCGCGCGACCAGAGCGTCGAGGATCGCGGCGTCGCCCGAGACATCGGCGATGATCCGGTAGTCCTTGCGGGGGTCCTCGGCGGGATCGCACACCGCGTAGCCGTGCGCGCTGCCGCGCCGCGCGGGATTCGTTTCCCACACGACCGGCGCCGCGCCGGCGGCGACCGCGATGCGCGCCATCAGCCGGCCCAGCACGCCATGGCCGACGATCAGCCCGGGCTGCGGCCCATCGATCGGGAAGGCATGATGCGCGGTGGCGGCGAGTGCGATCAGCACGCCGAGATCGCCGAGCGTGGCATCGATCGGCACCACGCGCGCGCCCGCTGCCACCAGCCGCGACGCCGCGCCGCCGAACAGGCCGCGCGCGTTGCGGAACCCGGTCGATCCGGGCACGAAGACCGTCTCGCCGACGGATCGTCCTGAGGCCGATCCGGCCGCGGCGATGCGACCGACCGATTCGTATCCGGGGACGAGGGGGTAGCCCATGCCGGGGAAGGGCGGCATCCGCCCCGACCAGAGCAGACGCTCGGTGCCTGTGCTGATCCCGCTCCAGGCGACATCGACCACGACGTCGGCCTCGCCCGGCTCGGCCAGATCCAGCCGGCTCAAGGCCAGCCGTTCCGGTTCCTTCATCAGCACGGCGACGGTGTCCATCAGGGACTCCACGCGTCTGCCTCCCCATGTGTCAGTCTAACTTGACGATCATGAAGGTCAAGCATGATTGACATTCAGGGATGCCTCGCGCGCTGGACGGGCCAGCAGCACCCGGACCAGGAGCGGCGTGCGGGTGCGCGCCAGCCGCGGCGCGGCGAACCCAGCCTCGGTCAGCAGCTCGGCCAGCCGGGCCGCGCTGCGCGGCCGGCCGCGGCCCATCGCCAGCAGATAGAGGCCGAAATACGCATCGCCGATCGGCTCGGCACCCGGGGTGTCCGACATCGGCTCGGCCAGGATCAGCGTGCCGCCCGGCGCGAGCGCCCGGCGCGCGGACCTCAGCAGGGCGAGCGCGGTCGCGTCGTCGTGGTCGTGCACCACCCGCACGAGCGAGATCGCGTCGGCGCCTGCGGGCAGCGGATCGGTGCGGAAATCCCCCGCCGTCGCCTCGACGATCAGCCCGGACGCGGCGAACCGGGCGCGCGCCCGCTCGATCACCGCCGGCAGGTCGAACAGCTTCAGCCGCAGCCCCGGATGTTCGGCCGCGACCGCCTGGAGGAACGCCCCCTCGCCGCCGCCGACATCGAGCAGGCAGCGGAACCGGTCGAAGCGCACGGCCGCCAGCACCTCGGCCGCGACCATCGGCTGCGAGGCGGCCATCAGCGCCGAATAGGCCGCCACCGACTCCGCCCCGAGCCCGGCCGCGTCCGCCGCCCCCGCATAGGGCCAGTAGGCGGCGAGCGCCTCGCCCCGCCCGGCGCGCAGCAGGGCGATCGGGTCGGCGAGGTCGCGATAGAGCGCCTCGTGGTGGCGCACCATCGCCGCGATGCCGGGCTCGCCCGCGACCACAGCGCCGAGCGGGCCGAGGCCGTAGCGTCCGCCCTCGCGGCGCGCGAGCAGCCGCAGCGATACGGCGGCATCGAGCAGACAGCGCGCGCCCTCCTCGGGCAGGTCGGAGCGATGCGCGACCTCGGCCGCGGTCAGCGGCCCGGCGCGCAGCGCCGCGAACAGGTCGAGCCGCACGCAGGCCGCGAGCACCTGGGAGTAGACGAAGCCGGCGCAGAGATCGAACAGCGCGCGCGTCTCGCGCCGGGCGATGCCGCGCGTCAGCGGCAGCCGGAGCGCGAGCCGGCGGAACCCGGCCGAGCCGAGCAGGCGGTCGCGCAGATCGAGCGCGCGCTCGCGCCAGGCGGAGACGAGACCGAAGCCAGGCAGGGCGCCGGCCGTCAGGGCGGCCCCCGGCGTCACGCCGCGGAGAGTGCCAGGGATTTCGGCACCAGCCGCCGCGCCTCGAACAGGATCAGCGTCTCCAGCGACTCGCGGCCGGGGCAGTCGGGGATCGCGGCCGCCGCCTCGCCGACGAGGTCTTCCAGATGACGCACGGCCGCGGGAATCCCGAGGGTCAGCGCGGCGCTCGGCCGGCCGAGCACGGCATCGCGGCCGGTGGTCTTGCCGGCCTCCTCCTCGTCGGCGGCCGCGTCGCGCAGGTCGTCGGCGACCTGATACGCCTCGCCGAGCTTCTCGCCGAGGGCGCGCCACGGCGCCGCCGGCATCCCCGCGGCGGCCGCCCCGGCCATGCAGGCCGAGGCGAACAGCGAGCCGGTCTTGGCGCGCTGATAGGCCCCGAGATCGACGCGCGGCTCGCACTCCCAGGCCTGCCCCGCGGCGATGCCGAACGGCATGCCGACCGAGTCGCCGATGATGCCGAGCAGGCTGACCAGCCGCGCGGGCTCGGCCGCGCCGGCCCGCGCGAGCGCCTGGAACGCCAGCACGATCAGCGCATCGCCCGCCAGCACCGCCAGCGGCTCGCCATACTGGACGTGCAGCGCCGGCTTGCCGCGCCGCACCGCGGCATCGTCGAAGCAGGGCAGGTCGTCATGCACCAGCGAGGCGCAGTGCAGAAGCTCGATCGCAGCGGCCGCGGCGTCGGTGAGTTCGGGGACGTCCTCGCCGCAGGCAGCCGCCACCGCCAGGCAGAGCCGCGGCCGCACCCGCGCCCCGCGCGGGAACACGGCGTAATTCATCGCCTCCGCCAGCCGCGGCGGGCGGCCCGGGGCTTCAGCGATCGCGAGGGCGGCGGAGAGAGCCTTCTCGATGCGGCCGACGGCGTCCATGGTTCCGCTCCTCCCGGACCCGACACGGCCTCGGCCGTGCCCGGCCACGCGTGGTGTAAGGTTGAATTGTCGCTCAAGACTGTCATTAATTGTTGACAGTCGTGTCAACACAATCGGGCGCCAAAAGGGAGCCGAGGGTGCAGAGCGACCGGGTGGTGGTGATCGGCGCCGGGATCGGCGGGCTGGTGGCGGCGCTGCTGCTGGCCGCGCGCGGCCTCGCCGTCACGGTGGTCGAGCGGGCCGAGGGCCCCGGGGGCAAGATGCGCGAGGTCACGGTCGGCGGCGCGCGGATCGATGCCGGCCCGACCGTGTTCACCATGCGCTGGGTGCTGGACGAGATCCTCGCCGAGGCCGGCACGCGGCTCGACGACCATCTCGCGCTGCGCCCCGCCGCGCTGCTCGCGCGCCACGCCTGGGACGACGGCAGCCGCCTCGACCTGTTCGCCGAGATCGACCGCTCGGCGGACGCGATCGGAGACTTCGCCGGCGCGGCGGAGGCGGCCGGCTACCGCGCGTTTTGCGCGCGGGCGCAGGCGGTCTATCGCGCGCTGGAGTGCTCGTTCCTGCGCGGCCCCCGTCCCTCCCCTGTATCGCTGGTAAGGCGCGCCGGGCTTGGCGGGGTGCGCGATCTGCTGAACGCCTCGCCCTTCGTGCTGCTGTGGGACGCCCTGGGCGAGCACTTCGCCGATCCGCGGCTGCGCCAGCTCTTCGGCCGCTACGCCACCTACAGCGGCTCCTCGCCCTTCGCCGCGCCGGCCACGCTGATGCTGATCGCGCATGTCGAGCAGGAGGGCGTGTGGCTGGTGGAGGGCGGGATGCACCGGGTCGCGCGCACGCTCGCGACCCTCGCCGAGGCGCGTGGCGCGACGTTCCGCTATGGCGCCAACGTGACCGAGATCGTCACCGAGCGTGGCCGGGCGGCCGGCGTTGTGCTCGCGACCGGCGAGCGCATCGCCGGCGAGGCCGTCGTGTGCAACGCCGATGTCGCGGCGCTGGCCGCCGGGCTGTTCGGCGCGGCCGCCGCCCGCGCGGTGGCGCCCGGCGGGGATGCCGTGCCCTCGCTCTCGGCCGTCACCTGGACGTTGTGCGCCCGCGCGACCGGCTTCCCGCTGCCGCGCCACAGCGTGTTCTTCGCGCCCGATTACGCGGCCGAGTTCGAGGCGATCTTCGCGCGCGGCCGCCTGCCTGCCGAGCCCACCGTCTATGTCTGCGCGCAGGACCGGGATGACGAAGCGACCGGACCCGACGGACCCGAGCGGTTGCTCGTCCTCGTCAATGCCGCGCCCACCGGCGACCGCGCGCCCCCGTCACCGCAGGAGATCGCGTCATGCGAGCAGGCCACCTTCGCGCGTCTCGCGCGCGCCGGGCTGACGCTCGAACCGGCGGCGGAACCGGTGGTGACGACGCCGGCGGGGTTCGCGCGCCTGTTCCCGGCCACGGGCGGGGCGCTCTACGGCCGGGCGGTGCATGGCTGGCGCGCGTCGTTCCGCCGACCGGGGGCAACGACAAGCCTGCCGGGGCTGGTGCTGGCGGGGGGCAGCGTGCACCCGGGGCCGGGTGTGCCGATGGCGGCGATGTCGGGGCGGCTGGCGGCGGCGGCGGTGCTGGCGGACCTCGCTTCGACGCGCCGGTTCCACCGGGCGGCTATGCCTGGTGGTATGTCGATGCGCTGAGCGACGACGGCCGGCACGGCCTGACCATCATCGCCTTCGTCGGCTCGGTGTTCTCGCCCTACTACGCCTGGGCGCGCGCGCGCCGCACCGTGCCGGCCGAGAACCACGTGGCGCTGAATGTCGCGCTCTACGGCCCGCGCGGTGCCTGGGCGATGACCGAGCGCGGCGCGGGGGCGCTCGCGCGCGAGGCGGATCGATTTGTCGTGGGTCCGAGCAGCCTGACGTGGGACGGCACGGCGCTGACGATCGCGATCGACGAGATCGCCGTGCCGATTCCGCAACGGCTGCGCGGCACGGTGCGGCTCTTTCCCACCGCGCTCACCGGCCACGCCGAGACACTGGACGCGGCCGGGCGGCATCGCTGGCGGCCGATCGCTCCGGTCTGCCGGGTCGAGGTGGCGATGGACCGACCTGCCCTCGCCTGGTCCGGCCACGGCTACTGGGATGCCAATGAAGGCGACGAGCCGCTGGAGGACGGGTTCGCGTCCTGGACCTGGAGCCGCGCCCCCGTCGGTGCCGGCGCCGCCGTGCTGTACGACGCGATCCGGCGCGACGGCTCGGCCGTGTCGCTGGCGCTGCGCATCCGAGCCGACGGGCGGGTGACTCCGGCCGAGGCACCGCCCGAGGCGGGGCTGCCCGGCACCCTCTGGCGCATCCCGCGCCGCACCCGCGCCGATGCCGATGCAACGCCGGGCGTGCTCGCGACCCTGGAGGACGCGCCGTTCTACGCCCGCTCCACGCTCGCGACCCGGCTCTACGGCCAGGACACCACGGCGGTGCACGAAAGCCTGTCGCTCGTCCGGTTCCGCACGCGCTGGGTGAAGCTGCTGCTGCCGTTCAGGATGCCCCGTCGCGCCGGCTGGCCTCGCGCCGGCGGCGATCCCGCCTGAGCAGCCAGAGCTCTCGGAAGCCCCAGCCGAGCGCGAGCCCGAAGAAGATCAGGAACTCGAAGCGGATCAGCCCGGCCCAGTCCATGGCTCAGCGGTCGCGCGCGCGGCGCCGGTCGCGCCGCAGCAGCCAGAGCTCCAGCGCCGCCCAGCCGAGCACCGGGCCGAACACCAGGAACAGCTTCAAGGCGGCGAAGGCGGCCGTCTCGTCCATGAGGCGCAGGTTGGGCGGCCGCGCGCGAGGTCAAGGGCGGTGACGGATGCCCGCGCGCGCGGCAGCATGGGCCGATGCGCCATCTCGCCCTCCGCCGCGCCGTGATCGCGACCTGCCGGGAGATGAACCGGCTCGGCATCAACCAGGGCCGGTCGGGCAACGTGTCGGTGCGCGTGCCCGAGGGGTTCCTGATCACCGGCTCGGGCATCGCCTACGAGGCGATGGAGCCGCGCCACGTGGTCGAGATGGACCTCGACGGCGGCTATCGCGGCGAGGTGCTGCCCTCGTCGGAGTGGCGGATGCATCTCGACCTGATGCGCACGCGGGCGGACGCGCAGGCGGTGGTGCACACACACTCGACCTACGCGACCGCGCTCGCGTGCCTGCGTCTCGGCATCCCGGCATTCCACTACATGGTCGCGGTCGCGGGGGGGCCCGACATCCGCTGCGCCGAGTACGCCACCTTCGGCACCGAGGCGCTGTCGCGCGCGATGCTGGCGGCGATCGAGGGACGCAGTGCCTGCCTGCTCGCCAATCACGGCGCGATCGTGCTCGGGCGCAGCCTGGAGGATGCGCTCGGCCGCGCGGTGGAGGTCGAGACGCTGGCGAAGCAGTACTGGATCGCGCGCACGCTGGGCGCGCCCACGGTGCTGGACGAGGCCGAGATGGCGGTCGTGCTGGCGCGGTTCCGCTCCTACGGCCAGCAGCGCCAGGGGAACGATCCGCACGCGATCGAGATGCCGGTGCGGCGGGATCAGCCGCGCCGCGCGAACAGGCGCACCACGCGCGCCAAGCCGCGGTGACCCGCGCCCTCCTCCAGCAGCACCGTGCCTGAGAGGAGTTCGAGGATCTCCAATCCGGCGAAGTCCGCGCGCAGCATCGCCTCGTCGTAGCGGCTGTCGTCGGATTTCGGCCCGCACGCACCGCGCTCGCCCCTGGCGAAGGCCTCCAGCACCAGCAGCCCGCCCGGCGCCAGCGCGGCCATCGCGGCGCGGTGCGCCGGCACCCGCTCGTCGGACGAGAGCTGGAGGAAGATCAGCGTGACGATGTCGAACGCGGCCTCGGGCGGCTGCCAGCGCGCGACATCGGCCTCGATCGTCTCGACCGCGAGCCCGCCTTCGGCCGCGAGCGCACGCACGCGGGCGAGGGCGATCGGCGCGAAATCGACCGCGGTGACGGCAAGCCCGCGCGCGGCGAGCCACACCGCGTTGCGCCCCTCGCCCTCGCCGAGAGAGAGCGCGCGGCCGCGGCGCGGCAGGCGGATGTCGAGCGAGCGCAGATAGGCGTTGGGCTCGCGCCCGAACAGCCAGGCGGCTTCGCCGTAGCGGCTCTGCCAGCGGTCGCGCCAGGACGTCATGGGCCGATCCTGCATGGGGACCGGCCCACTTGTCAGCGGACCACACCCGCCGCGCGAAGATGAAACCTTCACGCGGCGGGTGGAGGCTTAGATTGAGCGCGCAGCCGCCACACCAGCCCTGCGCGCGATACCTTCCGCACAAGGCTGAAGGCCTTGTGCTCCAGGTATCTTGTGCTCCAGGTATCAAGCGCAGTCGCGCACGGCCGGGCGCGGGCGGCGACGGACGCGGCCGTCCTGCCGGGCGAGTGCCCGCAGCGCGTGGCGCATCGCCTCCAGCATGGACTCGCGCAGCTCGACCGGCAGCGGGCGGGTCGTGACCGCATCCGCGGCGCGGAGTGCAGCCTCGACCAGCCAGTCGATCCGGTCCTGCGCGACGCCCGCCTCGGCGAGTGCGGCGCAGAGCTGCCCCTCGGCGCGCGCCCAGCCGAGCGGGTCGCGCTTGGGATCGCGGAGCGAGGCGAGATCGGCCAGGTTGCTCAGCCGTTCGAGCGTGGTCGCCGCATCGGTCATGACACCGTCCCCCGGTTGCCTGCGGAGAGCCTGCGCCCGCATGCGGGAAACCGGGTGTGAGGCCGGTCACAGTCCTCAACCGGCGCGCGGGGCCGGCTTGCCGCGGCCCGGTCCGCGCGACACGATGCCGCATGGCCACGATCGACCCCGCCCGCCTGCTCGCCGACCTCGCCACGCTGCGCGGCTTCGGCCGCTTCAGGTCCGGCGTGCACCGACCCACCCTCTCGCCCGAGGACGTCGCGTCACGGCGCTGGCTCGCCGGTCGGATGCAGGAGGCCGGGCTCGATGCGCGGATCGACGGCATCGCCTCGGTCTACGGCTTCACGCGCAAGCCCGGGAAACGGCTGCTGATCGGCAGCCATCTGGAGAGCCAGAACGAGGCCGGCTGGCTCGATGGCGCGATGGGCGTGATCTACGGGCTGGAGATCGCGCGCGCCCTGCCCGAACTGCCGATCGACGTGGTGGCCTTCGTCGATGAGGAGGGACATTTCGGCAGCTTCCTCGGCAGCCGGTCGTTCATCGGCGATGTGTCGGAGGCGGAGATCGATGCGGCGCGCTGCCGCACGCGCGGCATCGCCATGCGCGACGCGCTGGCCGAGGCCGGGCTGGCGGGGGTTCCGCGCATCACGCTCGACGATCCGTCGCGCTACGCGGGCTTCCTCGAGGCGCATATCGAGCAGGGCGACGAGCTGGAGGCGAAGGGACTGCGGGTCGGCGTGGTGACGTCGATCGTCGCGATCTGGAACTTCCGCATCCGCTTCGAGGGCGTGCAGAACCACGCCGGCACGACGCGCATGGCGATCCGCAAGGATGCGGGGGTGGCGATGGTGCGGCTGGCGAACCGCATCCACGACACCATGCCGCAGGTGATCGCCGAGCGGTCGGTCTGGACGATCGGCCGGATGGGGCTCGATCCGAACGCGCCCTCGATCATTCCGGGGGCGGCGGAGATGAACGTGCAGGTGCGCGATGCCGATCCTGTCGTGCTCGACCGGATGGAGGCGCATCTGCGCGCGCTGGTGGCGGAGGCGGATGCGGCGGGTCCGTGCCGGGTGACGATCGAGGACGGCTCGAAGGGCATCCCGAAGGTGATGGATGCGCGGTTCCAGGAGGCGCTCGCCGCGGCGGCGGAGGCGCGGGCGCCGGGGGCCTGGCAGCGCATGCCGTCGGGTGCCGGTCACGACGCGCAGGTGGTGGCGTTGCGTGTGCCGGCGGGGATGCTGTTCGTGCCCTCGATCGGCGGCATCAGCCACCACTGGACCGAGGACACGAAGGAGGAGGACATCGTGCTCGGCTGCGCCGTTATGGCGGACGCGGCCGAGCGTTTGTTGATGGGATAGAGGGGTGGGGAAAGGGTCGGGTTCGGCTGCTTCGCTGGCCCGCGGGCCAGTTCTGCGCGACCCTTTCCCCGCCTGGTTTCACCCAAGCCGCTCGCCGTGCAGCGCGGTGTCGAGGCCCTCGACCTCTTCCTCCTCGCTGACGCGCAGCCCGACCAGCAGATCCACCAGCTTGAGCAGGATGAAGCTGACGATGCCCGTATAGATGATCGTCACCACCACCCCCTGGATCTGGATGATCATCTGGCCGATGCCGCCGGCGGTCTCGCCGATCGCCTCGACCGCGAACAGGCCGGTGAGGATCGCGCCGACGATGCCGGCCACACCGTGCACGCCCCAGACATCGAGGCTGTCGTCGTACTTCAGCATCTTCTTGAGCTCGGTCGAGGCCCACCAGGAGGCGATGCCGGCAGCGACGCCGATCACGAGCGCGCCCACAGGAGCGACGAAGCCGGCGGCGGGGGTGATGCCCACCAGCCCGGCGACCGCGCCGGAGATGACGCCGAGCACCGACGGCTTCCCCTTCACCGCCCACTCGGCAAACATCCAGGCGAGTGCGGCAGCGGCGGTGGCGATCTGCGTCACCGCGATGGCGAGACCCGCGTTCGCGTTCGACGCGGCGGCCGAGCCGCCGTTGAAGCCGAACCAGCCGACCCAGAGCAGAGAGGCGCCGATCACCGACAGGGAGAGATTGTAGGGCGCCATGTTCTCGGTGCCGTAGCCGCGGCGCTTGCCGAGCACGATCGCGCCGACGAGACCCGCGACGCCGGCGTTGATGTGCACCACCGTGCCCCCGGCGAAGTCGAGCACGCCCCAGCCGTCCATGAAGCCGCCGCCCCAGACCCAATGGCAGACCGGGCTGTAGACCAGGAGCGACCACAGCGTCAGGAACAGCAGCAGCGCCGAGAACTTCATCCGGTCGGCGAACGCGCCGGTGATCAGGGCCGCCGTGATGATGGCGAAGGTCATCTGGAACGTCATGAACACCGGCTCGGTGATCGTGCCGTCCTCGATCGGCTTGTCCCAGGTCTCCATCATGCCGGAGAGGAACAGCTTGCCGAGGTCGCCGACATAGGCGCCGTCGCCCGAGAAGGCGAGGCTGTAGCCGGCGACCATCCAGACGATGGTGATCAGCGCGCAGGTGGCGAAGGACTGCATCAGCGTGGCGAGCACGTTCTTCTTGCGCACCATGCCGGCGTAGAACAGCGCGACCCCCGGGATCGTCATCATCAGGACGATGACCGTGGAGGTCATCATCCAGGCCATGTCGCCGGTGTCGATCTTGGGCTCGTCGGCCGCTGCGCCGGTGGCGAACAGCAGCACGGGCGCGGCGGCGGCGAAGCCCGCCAGCGCGCGCTTGGTGGACAGTCTCGTCATCGGTGATCTCATCCCCTGCTGGAGCTCAGAGCGCTGCCGCATCGGTCTCGCCGGTGCGGATGCGGATCGCGCGCCCGACATCGAGCACGAAGATCTTTCCGTCTCCGATCTTTCCGGTGTGCGCGCTCTTGGTGATGGCCTCGCAGACGGCATCGACCATGCCGTCCTCGACCACGAGCTCGATCTTGACCTTGGGCAGGAAGTTCACGTGGTACTCCGCCCCGCGATAGATCTCGGTCTGCCCCTTCTGTCTGCCGAATCCCTTCACCTCCGAGACGGTGAGGCCCTGCACACCAAGCGGTGTGAGCGCCTCGCGCACGTCGTCGAGCTTGAAGGGCTTGATGATCGCCATGATCAGTTTCATGCGTGTGTCCCCGCCGGTTGGTCGGCGGGATGGCCGTTCCAAGCGCCGTGCCAGACGGCGGCGCTCGCGGGAATGTGCGGCTCGCCGGCGGCGGGGGCGGCGGCGATGCCCAAGAATTGGGCAGAGCCTGCGCCGCCCGCTTGATTTCCCGGCTTTCGCGCGGACACTGACCGCCATGGCAGCGGAACGCGACGTGGCGGTGACGATCCTGGGCGCCGGCCCGGTGGGGGCGACGCTCGCCTGCCTGCTCGCCGAGGCCGGGGTGCCGGCCGCGGTGGTGGACCGCGCCCCCCTGCCGCCGATGGAGCTGCCCGCGTTCGACGGCCGCGCCTATGCGATCGCGCGTACGAGCCGCGACGTGCTCGCCGATGCCGGGGTGTGGGCGCGGCTCGGCGCCCTGCCCTGCCCGATCCGGCGCATCCACGTCACCGACGGCAGGCTCGGACAGAAGCCGAGCCGGCTCGACCTGACCTTCGACACGACGGATGTCGGCGTGGATGCGTTCGGCTGGATGGTCGAGGCGCGGCACCTCCGCATCGCGCTCAACGCGCAACTGCCGAGCCTGCCCGGGCTGTGGGTGGCCGCCCCGGCGCACGTCACAGCGGTCGAGCGCGAGGCCGAGCGCGCGACCGTGCGGCTCGCGGACGGTACGATCATCCGCTCGCGCCTCGTGGTCGCCGCCGAGGGGCGGGAGAGTGCCACGCGCGAGGCGGCCGGGATCGCGGTGACGCGCTGGGACTACGGCCAGGACGCGATCGTCGCCGCGGTGCGCCACGAGCAGCCGCACGGGCACGTGGCGGTCGAGCATTTCCTGCCCGCGGGCCCGTTCGCGATCCTGCCGCTGCCGGGCGAGGACGACGACGGCCGGACGAGCGCGATCGTCTGGACGGAGCGGCGGGCGGAGGCGGCGCGCATCTGGTCGCTCGACCCGTCAGGCTTCGCGCGCGAACTCGCGCGGCGCTTCGGTGATCGGTTCGGTGCCGTCACGCCCGTCGGGATGCGCTGGCGCTATCCCCTCGGCGCGCTGCTGGCGCATCGCTACACCGCCACGCGGCTCGCCCTCGTCGGCGATGCGGCGCACGGCATCCATCCGATCGCCGGGCAGGGGCTCAATCTTGGGTTCCGCGATGTGGGCGAGCTCGGCGCGCGGATCGCCTCGGCGTTCCATGCCGGGCGCGATGTCGGCGGCGCGGAGGTGCTCGCCGGCTACCAGCGCGCGCGGCGGCCGGCGAATCTGATGATGCTGGCGGCGACCGATGCGCTCGACCGGCTGTTCTCCACCGATGTCGCGCCGGTGCGGCTCCTGCGCGATCTCGGGATCGCGGCGGTTGATCGTCTGCCCCCCCTTAAGCGCGTGTTCATGCGCACGGCGATGGGGTTGAGCCCGCTCGGCGCTCTCAAGGTGGCGTGAGGCGCATTCCTGCCGTGATCCTGCCCTACCATCGTCGGATAGGATTCGTTTGATGAGCATGGGATGAACCGGGAGGACAGACCGATGCGATTCGGATTGCTGCTTGGACTGGGGATGGCCGTGGCGGCCATGTCCGCCAGCCCGGCCCTGGCCGACCGGGATCGCGGCCGCGGGTGGCACGGGTCGAGCCACTACCACACGCACCACCACTTCCATCACCGCGGACCGGGCTGGAATCGCGGCCGTGGCCATCATCGCGGCCCGCCGGTGGTCTATGCGCCGCCGCCGCGCGTGATCTATGCGCCGCCGCCGGTGGTGTACGCGCCGCCGCCCGTGGTCGTCGTGCCGGGCTACGGCTACCCCGTGTATCGCGCCCCGTATGGCGAGCTGTCGATCGGGCTGAACATCCCGCTCGGCCGGTAGGGCGGGGTCCGGCGTCGGGCTCCCATCGCGGCAAGCCGCGATGGGGCCCGTGAGCGTCGCCCCCGGGTTGGTTCCTTTACGGGGGCCAAGGGAGAGGCTTCCTTTGGCTTCGCTGGCCCGAGGGCCAGCTCCGCAGGCCCTTGCCCCCGCACCCCCATCCCATGAGGGCGGCGCGCCTCGTCGGGCGCGCCGCGGGCCATAGCCCAAGGCGTGGGGCCTCGCGTATCGTCTCCCGACGAAGGAGACGTCCATGAACCTCTACCGCATGCTGCGCGCGCGCGCGGCCGCGAACCGTCCCGTCACCGTCGGGCTGATCGGCTGCGGCAAGTTCGCCTCGATGTTCCTCGCCCAGGTGCCGCGCACGCCCGGGCTGCACATCCGCGCCATCGCAGACGTGAACGTCGAGCGCGCCCGCGCCACGCTCGCCCGCATCGGCTGGGCGCCCGAGCGCGTCGTCACGAGCGCGGATGCCGTGCGTCACCGCGAGACCTTCCTGACCGACAACGCCGCCGCTGTGATCGCCGATCCGCGCATCGAGGTGATCGTCGAAGCGACCGGCCACCCCGCGGCGGGCATCCGCCACGCCCTCCTGTCGATCGACGCCGGCAAGCACCTGGTGATGGTGAATGTCGAGGCGGACGTGCTCGCCGGCCCGGTGCTCGCGGCGCGCGCGCGCCAGGCCGGCCTGGTCTATTCGCTGGCCTATGGCGATCAGCCGGCGCTCGTGTGCGAACTCGTGGACACGATCCGCACCTCCGGCTTCGCGGTGGTCGCGGCCGGCAAGGGCACGAAGTACCTGCCCGCCTATCACGCCTCGACGCCGGCGACCGTCTGGAGCCACTACGGCATCAGCGACGAGGACGCGAAGGCGGGCGGGATGAACCCGCAGATGTTCAACTCCTTCCTCGACGGCACCAAGAGCGGCATCGAGATGGCGGCGATCGCCAATGCCTGCGACCTCGCCCCGCCCGAGGACGGGCTCGCCTTTCCGCCCTGCGGCGCCGACGACCTGCCGCTCATCCTGCGCCCCCGCGCCGAAGGCGGGGTGCTGGCGGCGAAGGGCATGGTCGAGGTCGTATCGTCCCTGGAACGAGACGGCCGGCCCGTGCACCGCGACCTGCGCTGGGGTGTGTATGCCGTGTTCGAGGGCGAGACGGCCTATGTGCGCCGCTGCTTCGCCGAGTACGGGGTCGCGACCGATCCCTCCGGCCGCTACGCCGCCCTCTACCGCCCGTATCACCTGATCGGGCTCGAGCTTGGCGTGTCGGTCGCCTCCGCGGCGCTGCGCGGCGAGCCGACCGGCGCACCGGAGGCTTGGCGCGGCGATGTCGCGGCGACCGCGAAACGTCCGCTCGCCGCCGGCGAGGTGCTCGACGGCGAGGGCGGGGCGACCGTGTGGGGCAAGTGCATCCCGGCCGCGCGCGCGGCCGCGCAGGCCACGCTGCCGATCGGGCTCGCGCACGGGGTGCGGCTCAAGCGCGCGGTCGCGACCGGCGAGGTGCTGCGCTGGTCGGACGTGGAGTTCGACGCCACCGACGAGGCGGTGCGGCTCAGGCGCGCCATGGAGGAGAGCCACCGGCCGGCGCAGGCCGCGGCCTGACCGTTCCGCCGGGCACTTGCGCTCGATCAAGGCGGCCGCACCGCGCGCGTGATCCCCTGCCGGCCAAAGGACCGGGAGGACAGAATGACGGACGCGCTCGTGCTCGACCTCGGCGAGGTCGGCCAGACCGATGTCGGCCGTGTCGGCGGCAAGAACGCCTCGCTCGGCGAGATGATCCACGCCCTGTCCGCGGCCGGCGTGCGGGTGCCGCCGGGCTTCGCCACCACCGCCGCGGCGTATCGCGCGCATCTCGACGCGCACGGCCTGCGCCCGCGCATCGAATCAGCCCTTGCGCGCTATCACGAGGGCGCGGCAAGCCTGCAGGACACGGGGGCCGCGATCCGGCGGATGCTGCTCGACACCGACTTCACGCCCGACCTCGCGGAGGCGATCCGCGCTGCCTATCGCAAGCTCGGCGACACGCTCGGCACGTCCGATCCCGCGGTCGCGGTGCGCTCGTCCGCCACCGCCGAGGACCTGCCGACCGCGTCCTTCGCCGGCCAGCAGGAGACCTTCCTCAACGTGCGCGGCGAGCGCGCGCTGATCGATGCGTGCCGCGCCTGCTACGCATCATTGTTCACCGACCGCGCGATCGCGTACCGCGAGATGCAGGGCTTCGCGCACATGCAGGTCGCGCTCTCGGTCGGCGTGCAGGCGATGGTGCGCGCCGACATCGGCGGCTCGGGCATCATGTTCACCATCGACACCGAGAGCGGATTTCCCGGCGTGGTGCTGATCTCGGCCGCCTGGGGGCTCGGCGAGCCGGTGGTGCAGGGCGCGGTCGATCCTGACCGCTATCTCGTGTTCAAGCCGCCGCTCGCCGATCCGGCGAAGGTGCCGATCCTCGACAAGACGCGCGGGTCGAAGACGCAGAAGATGATCTACGCCACCGGCGGCAGCGCGCGCACGACGATGGTGGAGACGACGCGGCGCGAGCAGAGCGCGCTCGTGCTGACGGACGCCGAGATCCTCGATCTCGCGCGCGCCGGGGTGGCGATCGAGCGCCACTACCGCCGGCCGATGGACATCGAGTGGGCGAAGGACGGCGCGACGGGCGAGATCTTCATCGTCCAGGCGCGGCCCGAGACCGTGCACGGCACGCGCGCGGCGGCAACGCTCCGCACCTGGCGGCTCACCGGCAAGCCGCGCCCGCCGATCCTCACCGGCGCGGCGGTGGGCGAGAAGATCGCCGCCGGACCGGTGCAGGTGGTGCACTCGCCGGACGCGATCGCCGAGTTCCGTGACGGCGCGGTGCTGGTGACCGAATCGACCGACCCGGACTGGGTGCCGCTGATGCGGAAGGCGGCCGGCATCGTCACCGATCACGGCGGCCCGACCAGCCATGCCGCGATCGTCTCGCGCGAGCTCGGCCTGCCGGCGGTGGTCGGCACGCAGCGTGCGACCGCCATCCTGCGCGACGGCCAGGAGGTGACGCTCTCCTGCGCCGAGGGCGAGGAGGGGCGCGTCTATGACGGCCGCGTGCCGTTCAGCTCGACCGAACTGGATCTCTCGACCATCCCCGAGACGCGCACGGCGATGATGCTGAACATCGCCTCGCCGGCCGCCGCGCTGCGCTGGTGGAAACTGCCGGCGAAGGGGATCGGGCTCGCGCGCATGGAGTTCATCGTCTCGGCCGTGATCAAGGCGCATCCGATGGCGCTGGTGCATTTCGACCAGGTGACCGATCCGGCCGCGCGGCGCGAGATCGAGGCGCTGACGCGCGGCTATCCCGACAAGCCCGCCTATTTCGTCGATACGCTCGCGCGCGGGCTCGCGCGCATCGCCGCGCCCTCGCATCCGCACCCGGTGATCGTGCGGATGAGCGACTTCAAGTCGAACGAGTACGCGCATCTGCTCGGGGGTGCTGCCTTCGAGCCGGACGAGGAGAACCCGATGCTCGGCCTGCGCGGGGCCTCGCGCTACTACTCGCCGCGCTACCGCGACGCCTTCGCGCTCGAATGCAAGGCCGTGCTGAAGGCCAGGCGCGAGATCGGCGCCGACAACATCATCGTCATGATCCCGTTCTGCCGCACCCCGGCCGAGGCCGACAAGGTGTTGGCGGTGATGGCCGAGCACGGGCTCGTGCGCGGCGAGGACGGGCTCGAGGTCTATGTGATGTGCGAGATCCCCTCGAACGTGATCCTCGCCGAGCAGTTCGCCGAACGTTTCGACGGGTTCTCGATCGGCTCGAACGACCTGACCCAGCTCGTGCTCGGCGTCGATCGTGACAGCGCCGAGCTGCGCGAGCTGTTCGACGAGCGCGACGAGGCGGTGAAGCGCATGATCGCCGAGGTGATCCGCCGCGCGCACGCCGCCGGCCGCAAGGTGGGGATCTGCGGCGAGGCGCCGTCGAACCATCCGGAGTTCGCCGCGTTCCTGGTCGAGTGCGGGATCGATTCGATGTCGCTCAACCCCGACGGGTTCGTCGCCGCGGCGAAGCGGGTCGCCGAGGCGGAGGCTCAGCGCGCGGCGAGCACCAGCACCAGGATGCCGGCGGCGGCGAGGTAGATCAGTCAGGCCGGCAGGGTGCGGCGCAGGATCGCGCCCTCGCGGCCCGCAATGCCGACCGCGGCCGCGCCGGCGACGATGTTGTGCGGGCAGATGATGTTGCCGACGCCTGCGCCCACCCCCTGCGCGGCCAGCATCAGCAGCACGGGCCGATCGAGCCGCGTCGCGGTCGCCTCCTGGAAGGCGGTGAACAGGATGTTGGACGCGGTGGCCGAGCCGGTGACGAAGGTGCCGAGCGCGCCGACCAGCGGCGCGGTGAGCGGGAACGCGGCGCCGAGCGTGGCGGCGGCGAAGGCCGCGAGCGCGTCGATCATGCCGGCGTGCAGCATCAGCCGCGAGAGGATCAGCATCGCCACCAGCGCGACCGTGACGGGAACGAGCCGTTCCGCGGCCCTGACGAGTGCCGCGCGCAGCTCGCCTCCGCGCGCGCCCTGGATCGCCCCGCCGGCCAGGAACCCGGCCATGAGCATCGTGCCGGGATGGAACAGCGGCCGCACCGAAGCCCCGAACCCGCCCGGCAGCGACCAGGCGATCGCCACCGATTCGAGCGGCGCGCGCAGCGGTGCCACCAGGCGCGTGGCCAGGATCAGCGCGATCAGCACGAGATAGGGCGCGCCGGCGCGGGCGAGCGCGCGCCCCTCAATCGCCTGCCCCGCGCGCGCCGGGCCGAACCTCCGCACCGCGGCGACGAACGCCGCCCCACCGAGAAGCGCGCCGCCGAGGGTCGGCAGCTCCGGCCCGACCAGCACGGCGATCGCCACCATCGGCGCGAGGAACAGCACCGCCGCGAGCACGCCCCAGCCCCAGGCTAACGCGGCGCCCGCCGAGAGCAGCACCGCACCCATCAGGATCGCGCCGAGCACGCCGTGGATCGGCGCGGTCGCGGCCGCGATCGCCGCCTCGCCCTGCGCCACGAGCTCGGCCTGGGCGATCACCGGCGTGCCGACCGCGCCGAACGACACCCCGACCGAGTGCCCGATCAGCGCGATCGCCACCGCGCGCGCGGGCTCCACGCCGAGCGCCACCAGCAGCGGCGCGGCCAGCGCCACCGGCGTGCCGAACCCGGCCGCCCCCTCCATGAACAGGCCGAAGAACCAGCCGATCAGGATCGTCTGGAGCGCGGGCGCGGCTGTCACCCGCGCGAGCGCGTCCCGCAGCGTGGCCAGCGCCCCGCGCGCCTCCTGAAGCCCGTGGATCGCCAGCGCCGGCAGCAGGATCCAGAGGATGGTGGCGGCGAGGAACACGCCCTCCAGCCCGGCCCCGGCAAGCCCCCCAGCGCCGAGCCCGAACACGCCGACCGCAAGCGCCGCGGCGAGCGCAAGCCCGGCGAGCCCGGCCACGGCGGCCGAGCGCCCGAACCCCACCATCAGCACCAGCACCGTGAGGATCGGCGCCGCGGCGATCAGCGCGTGCAGCCAGGTCCCGGCCAAGCTCCACCCTCCCGCAGGTCCCGCACCCGTGTGCGATATGGGGCGGAGTCGGGTCAGCCCTGCCGTGACGCTGCCCGGATTCGCCCCCTATCCTGCGCCGCCCGCAACCCTGCCGGGGGACGCCATGGCCGCGCCGCGCCTGCTGTCCAAGACCGATCTCGCCGGATACGAGCCTGTCGCGCTCGCCGGCCGCTCCGTGCTGGAGAGCCATGCCCGGCTCGCCGCCCTGCTCGCCGCGCGCGGCCTGCCGTCGGGGCTGTTCGCCGAGCCGGTGCTGACCCGCCGCGCCGACGGCACGCCCGCCGCGGTGTCGTGGTACGGCGAGGGCGACGGCGAGCCGGCGCCGCTCTCCGCGCTCTCGCCCGCCCGCCGCGCCGAAGCGGAAGCGAAGCTCCGCGCCGCGCTCGCCGGCCTCGCCCCGGCCCTCGATGACGCCGAGGGCGGCGCGCTCGTCCGCCGCGCGCTGCTGATCGCCGACCCGGATTCGGTGCTGTCGGTGGACGGGCGGGTCGTGATCACCGGCTGGGGCCTCGCCCCGCGCGGCACGGGCGAGGATCCGGTGCGGCTCGCCTCCCTGCTGCGCGAGGGGCTCGGCCGCTACCTGCCGGCCCTCGCCGATGCCGGACCGGAGGTGTTCGCGGGCACCGCCCCGCTCGCCGCGCCGGCGTCACCCGCCGCGTCACCGGCCGCCCCCGCCGCTTCCCCAGCCGCACCGCCGCCGCGCGCCGCGCCACCGCCCCCGCCGCCACCGCCTCCCCCGCCGCCGGTTCCCGTCGCCGCGGCCGCCGGCGGATGGTGGATGCTGCCGGCCGGGCTCGGCATCGCGATCGCCTTCCTGCTGCTCGGCTTCTGGCTCGGCTGGCGGGCCGCGGTCGGTGAATGGGCCGGACGGCCATTGTTCGCCTCGGTGGTGGACGAGGGCCCGACGCGCGCGGCGCTCGAGCGCGCGCGCGCGGCCAACGCGGCGCTGGAACAGCAGATCGCCCAGGCCCGCGCCGCGCTGGAAGGCGAGATCTGCCGCCCCGAGGGCCCGCTGCCGGCGCTGGTGCCGACCGCGCCGCCGCCCGCGCCGCCCGGAGAGGGCGCGCAGCCCGGCCAGCCCCAGGGCGCCGGCTCCGGCGAAGGCACGGCCGAACCTCCGCCCGCGCCCGACCCGCCGCCGCTGCCGCGCTGAGCATGGCCGATCCCTCGCCCATCGCCCGGTCCGACGCCGCGCTCCGGCCGCTCGGCGCGGGCGGGCAGCGCGTGGTCGAGGCCTATCCGCAGATCGCCGCGCATCTGCGCCGCGCGCGCGGTCCCGCCCATGCCGCGCTGTTCGCCCAGCCCGTGCCCGACCGCGACCGCGCCGCGATCGACTGGTACGCCGCCGGCACCGGCGAGGCGGTGCCGCTCGATCGGCTCGACCCGGCCGAACGCGAGGCGGCCGAGCAGCGCCTCGCCGTGTTGCTCGGCGACATCGAGGCCGAGGCGGCGGCGCTGAGCGCAAGCCCGCGCGAGGGCGACCGGCTGCTCGGCGACGTGCTGCGGCTGGCCATGCGCGTGCCGGACCGGTCCTGGGTGCGGGTGCGCGCCGGCCAGCCGGTGCTGGTCGGCTGGGGCCACGAGATCGGTGGCCAGTCGATCGGCCCGGAGCTGCTGACCAAGCCGACCGAGCGGCGCCCCGGCCCGATGCCGGTGCTGATGCCGCCCGTGGCGGCGCCGCGCGCCTGGCCGCGCTGGCTGCCCTGGTGGCTCGCCGCGCTGCTCGCGCTCCTGCTTCTGCTGCTGCTCCTGCTGCTCTGGCACGACCCGTGGCGGTGGTTCGCCCTCGCCCCGCCCGCCTGCATCGCCGAGCCGGCCGGACTTGCCGTGCTCGACGAGCAGCGGCGCGAGGAGGGGCGCACCGCGGCGCTGCGCGCGGAACTCGCGCGGCTCCAGCTGGAAGCCGGGCAGGCCCGCCTCGCCTGCCCGCCGATCCGCCGTCAGGCCGAAGCGCCACCGCCGCCCGAGCCGCCGCGCCCGAACGAGGACCTGGAACGCGCCCGGCGCGAGGGCGCGCGCGAGGGCAATGTCCAGGTGGTGCTGGCCTGGGACGACCGGAACGATCTCGACCTCGCCGTGATTTGCCCCGACGGCACCCGCATCTTTTTCGAAAACAGAAGAGGTTGTGGCGCTGAGCTGGATGTTGACATGAATGTCGCCGGCGGCCCGCGCCCGATCACCAGCCAGCCGGTCGAGAACATCACCTGGGCCGGCGATCCGCCACCCGGCCAATACCGCATCGAGGTGACCAACTACGCGCGCAACCCCGGCGGGCCGGCCGTGTCGCCCTTCCGCGTCACCATCCGCCGCCCGGGCCAGCCCGACCAGGTTCTGCGCGGCCAGGCGCGGCCCAACCAGACCGTGGCGGTCGGTGGCTTCCGGTGGCCGCCATGATCGAGCTCGCCCGCACCCCGGCCACCCCCGAGGGCATGGCGCCGGCCCTGCCCGCCGAGGCCACGCCCGAGGAGGCGCTGCCGGGGCTGCGCTACCTCGCCGAGCGCGCCCTCGGTCCCGGCTGGCCTCTGTTCGCGACCCCGCGCCGCGAGGGCGGCACGCTGGTCTGGGAGGTCGAGGGCACCGCGGCCAGGCGCTATTTCGACCTGCCGGCGGAGGAACGCGCGGCCCTGCGCGCCTCGCTCGGCGCCGCCCTCTCCGAGACCCGGCGTGCGGCCGAGCGCGAGGAGACCTCGGCACTCGATCTCTTGCGCGGCGCAATCGAGGTGCCTGGCTGGGAGGCCGTGCATCTGGTGGACGGCAAGCCCGTCATCGCGCCCTGGGGCCTCAGGCCGACCGCGCGCGCGCCCGGCGCCTCGCCCCTCGCCGCGCTGGACGATGGCCGGCCGGCGCGCCCGCCCTCGCTGTTCCCCTGGCCCGCCGTGCTGGCGACCCTCGGCGCGCTCGCGGCTCTCGCCGTGCTCGCGGTGCTGCTGCTGCGCTGGTGGGCGCCCTGGCTCGCGCCGCCGGTCGCGACCGCCTGCCGCGCCGAGCCGGGCGGGTTCGCGGCGCTCACGGCGCTGCTGGAGGAGGAGCGGCGCGGCCAGGGTCTGGGCGCCCAGCTCGCCCGCCTCCAGGGCGAGTACGGGCGGCGGCAGAGCGAGTGCCCGATCGCCGAGCTGCCACCCGAACCGCCGCCGCCCCCGCCGCGCCCCACGCCGCCGCCCCCGCCCGTGCGGCCGGCCGATGCCCAGCCCTGCGACGTCGAGAGCCAGTCGGGCGGCCGCGGCGTCACCCGCAACCGCCACTTCCTCGGCGACCGGCCCGGCCGGGTCACGCTGGAGTACAACACCCTGATCGAGCCCGATCACATCGAGGTGCTCTATCGCGGCCGTCAGGTCGCCACCACGCGCGTCCCGGTCTCGGGCCGCGGCTCCATCGGCTTCGACTGGCGCCCGACCGGCAGCGGACCCGAGGCGCATGTCGTCGAGGTGATCGTCTCGGGTTTCGGGTTGACCACCCGTTGGAGCTATACCATCGGCTGTCCGCGCTGAGCCCCATCGCAGCCATCGGGCTGCCACGTCCGGGACCATACTGGGGCCGGTGCCGCTGGAGGGAACCGACGCATGATCCGCCCGCTTCTGATCGCCTCGCTGCTGCTCGCCGCCACCGCCGCCGAGGCCCAGCCCCAGGAGGGCGCGGTCGCCGATCTCCTGCGCCGCGCCGGGGTGACGCCGAACGCGCAGATGATCGCCGGCACCGACCCGAAGGCGCGCGCCACCGCGCTCGATGCGCTGGAGCGCACCTATCCGCTGCCGCGCGCGGTCGCCGAGCGTGAAGGCACGCCACCGCCGGATGCCGAGGCGGTCATGGACCGGCTCGGGCTGGTCCGCCGCCCCGGGGCGCCGATGACCAACCTCACCGGGCATACGCCCTCGCGCCAGGAGATCGTCGATGCGCTCGCCGGGCGTTGAGCGCCGCTGGCTGCTGGTGGCCGGGGGCGCGCTCGCTGCCCTCGCCGGCTGCGCCAGCCCCGAGACCGAGCGCATCGCCGCGCTGACCACGCGCGGCATCGTGCTGACGGTGAACTTCGACCTCGGCTCCTACGCGCTGCGGCCGGAGGCGCGCGACGTGCTGGACCCGCTGGCCGCGGCCATGAACGATCCGCGCCTGTTCAACCACACCTACGAGGTGAACGGGCACACCGACAGCACGGGACGGCTCGCGCGCAACATGGCGTTGTCGGATCTGCGCGCGGCCGCGGTGGTGGACTATCTGGTGGCGCAGGGCGTGGCGCGCCGGCGCCTGAGGCCGCAAGGCTTCGGCCCGCTCCAGCCGCTCGACCCCGCGAATCCGCGCGCCGGCGTCAACCGCCGCGTCGAGGTGTTCGCGATCCCGCCGCCGCAATGACGGAACCCGCGTGAGACCACCATGCTGACCCGCCTCGCCTGTTGCCGCCCCGCCGCGCTGGCGCTTGCCGGCGCGCTCGCGCTCGCCGGCTGCGCCTCGACCTATGACGACGGCCGGCCGCTGACCCCGGCTCAGCGCGAGCTGCGGGAGCAGAACGAGCGCTTCAACGAGACGATCGCCACCGGCGCGGTGGTCGGCGCGGTCACGCTCGGCCTGCTCGGCGCGCTGCTGGCGGGCCCGCGCGACCGCGGCACCGGCGCGGTGATCGGCGCGACCGCGGGCGCGATGGTGGGCGCCGCCGCCGGGCACTATCTCGCCACCCGCAACGAGCGCTACGCGAGCCGCGAGCAGGCGGCGATCGCGCGCACCCAGGCGGCCGAGCGCGAGGCGGCCGAGTTCGCCAAGACCGCGCGCGCCGCCGAGCAGGTGGCGGCCGAGAACCGCGCGCGGCTGCGCCAGCTCGAGGCGCAGGTGCGCAGCGGCCAGGCGACCGCCGCGCAGCTCGCCACCCAGCGGCGCGCCGCCGAGCAGGATCTCGCCCTGATGGACAGCGCGATCGGCAATGCCCGCAAGGTCGAGGACGCGATGCGCGCCGACGGTGTCTCGGCCCAGGCCGCGCAGGTGGGCGAATCGCGCCGGCGCATGGAGGAGTCCGCGCGCCAGCTCCGCGAAGCGCTCGGACAGAGCCCGAAGGCATGAGGCGCGCGCTCCTCGCCATCGCCCTGCTCGCCGCGGCCTGCGGCCCGACCGGACCGGCGCGCGAGCGCGGCTTCTTCGGCGGGCTCTCGGCGGCCGTCTCGGGCGAGGACGAGCGCCAGGCGCGGGCGCTGGAGGCCCAGGCCGGGCGCGCCGAGGCGCAGGCCTTGCAGGCGCGCGCCCGCGCGATCGAGGCCGAGCGCCAGCGCGAGATCTCCGCCGCGCAGGTGCGCGATGCCGAACAGCGGCTCGCGGCGCTCAGCACCCGGATCGGCGGGATGCGCCAGGAGCTCGCGCGACTTCAGGCCGAGCGCGCCGCGCGCGACCAGGGCCAGGGGGCTGCGCTCGGCCAGCGCATCGAGACCCTGGAGCGCGAGCGCCAGGCCGCGGCCGCCGCGCCGGACCCCGCGACCGCGGCGCGGCTCGAACGGCAGGCGGCCGAGATCGCCCGCGCCCTGGAGAATTATCGCCGGCTTTGAGCGGCGCGGGCGGCGGCGAGGATCGCGGCCTCGGTCTCGGCCGCGGCCGGCAGCCGCCCGGCCCCGGCGTCGCGCATCTGCCGCGCCGCGAGGGCCGCGAGATCGGCCATCACGCCGAGCCGGCGCGCGCGCATCTCCTCGGCCACCACCTGGGCCTCGGCCTCGATCAGCGCCGGCTCGGCGAGCGCGCCCTGGCGCACCGCGCGCAGATAGCCGTCGAGCAGCTGCGCGACCGAGGCCGGCGTCTCGGCGAGATGGCCCGCGAGCGCGCGCGAGGTGTCGGCGATCGGCGCGCGCACGGGCTCAGGCACCACCGGCTGGACGCCGTCGAGCAGGCCGCGCACGGCGGTCAGCACCGCGTCGTTGCCGCGCGCGACCGCCACCTGGCGCGCGAGTGCCGCCGCCGCCGCGATCTGGGCGCGCAAGGCGGCACGCTCGCGCTCGCGGGTGCGCCCCGCCGCCGTGCGGAGTTCGGTCTCGAGCCGGCCCAGCCCCTCGCGCAGCGCCGGCTCGGCCGCCTCGGCGCGCAGCCGTGCGAGCAGCGCCTCCGGGTCCTCGGCGGTGGCGGCGCGCAGCCGCGCCTCCTCGGCGAAGGCGGCGCGGAACGCCTCGGGTGCCGCGTCGTCCACGGTGACGACGAGGCCGAGCGCGATCCGCAAGCCGATCGTGCGCAGCCTGAGCGGCGCGCCGTCGCGCGGGCTGAAGGGCGGGTACTCCTCGCGCAGCGCCGAGCGGATCGAGGACGCATCGGTCTGGAAATGACCGCCGCGCGCGACGACCCCGCCCGGCAGGCCGTGCCGCCGGCCGACGCGGTTGAGACGGTAGGGCTCCAGCACCCATTCGGCGACATTGCCGAGCATGTCGTGCAGGCCGAGCGGATTGGGCTTCAGCGATCCGATCGGGCGGGCGCGGCCATCCGCCGAGTCGGGGCCCGCGAACCACACATGCGCCGCCATCCCGTCCGGCATCGGCGGGGTGCGCGCGGCGAAATCCGCCTCGCCGACCGCCGCGCCGCCGCGCGCGGCGTACTCCCACTCCTCCTCGGTCGGCAGGCGGACGAAGGCGCGCGCGCGGCCGCGCGTCGGCAAGGCCTCGGCCGCATTGCCAGCGAGCCAGGTGGAGAGCCGCGCGGTGAAGGCGACCGCGTCGAACCAGGAGAGCTCCGCTGCCGGCGCGCGCCCGGCCTCGGAGGGCGCGGGGCAGCGCTCGGCCATGACGGCGGCGTACTGGTCGCGCGTGACCTCGTACTTGCCGAGATACATCACGCGGGCGCCCGCGTGCTCGAACGCGCCGGCGACATGGGCGCGGCGGGGAAACTCGGAGTAGTCGGTGGCGGGATCGGCCTCGCCGAGCGTCACCGCGCGGTCGGCGAGCGGCCCCGCGTCCATCGGCGTGGGCACCGGGCGCAGCGCGATCCGTCCGTTGCAGGGCAGCGGCAGGACGAGATCGTCCGCGAGCGGCGCGGGATTCCACAGCGCCTGCGGCCAGGGCGCCTGCGCGGCCGCCGGGGTCGCGGCAAGGACGAGGGCGAGAGCAAGGCTACGCATCGCGCAATCCCTCCGCAGGTTCGATCGCGGCCGCCCGGCGCGCGGCGAAGGCTGCCGCCAGCACCGCGCCCAGAACGGTCAGCCCCGTCGCGGTGACGAGATGGACGGGCATGATCGCAGCGATCCGCCCGGTCTCGGCCACCGCGAAGGAGAGCCGGTTGACCCCCGCCTGCACGCCGAGCGCGAGCGCCGCGGCGAGCACCGCACCGGCGAAGGCCAGCACGGCCGCCTGGGTCACCGGAAACGCGGTCAGCCCGCGCGCGGAGAGGCCCATCAGGCGAAGCAAGCTGAGGTCGCGCCGCTTGCGCTCGACATTGGCGTAGAGCCCGACGCCCAGGCTGACGAGATACCCGGCCCCGCCGAGTGCGGCGATGGTGACGAACAGCACGGTGAGGTTGCGGTCGAGCGCGAGCAGCCCGGCGACATCCTCGGCGCGCGAGGCGACCTCGACGCCCTCGCGCCTGAGCGCATGATCGAGCGCGACCACATCCTCCAGCGCGCGCGCATGCAGCCGGAACCCGGCATGAACGCGCGCGGGATCGGGCGGCGGGATCGTCTCCGGCACCTCGCGCGGCGCGGTGCCGTCCTGGAAATCCTCGGCGAGCAGCAGCAGCGGCAACGGCAGGAACGCGGCGTCGCGGCCGAAGGAGGCGGGCGGCGCGACGGCCGTCACGGCCAGATCCAGCGCAAGCGTCTCGCGCGCCCCGCCGAGCACGCGCTCGATGCGGAACCGCACCGTGTCGCCCGCGCGCGCGCCGAGCCGGTCCGCGAGGCTCGCCGACAGCGCGACCTGGCGTCCCTGCGGCACCGCAAGGCCGGCGAGCAGCGGATCGCCCGGGGCGGTGGCCAGCAGTTCCGCGCGCACGGCGGTGTCGGCTGCGGCGGAGGCGGCGAAGGCGCCCTGGGCGGCGAGCGTGCGCGTGCGCGGGATGACGAAGGCGACCTCCGGCCGGGCCGCGAGCCGGGCGAAGAATGCCGCGTCGAAGCTGCGATTGGCGAGGTTGACGATCTCGCGTGCGCGCGGGTTCTCGATCAGCGTCGCGCGCAGCGCGTCGATCACGCCGGCCTTCAGCCCGAACAGCACGATCAGCGGCGCCAGCACCGCGGCGATGCCGAGCACGGTGGTGAGCGTCAGCCGCGCCTCGGCGCGCGCATCCGCCAGCGCCAGCCCCGCGGCGAGCCTCACGCCGGGCACGCGGCCGCCTCCTCGACGGTGGAGCGCGCCTCGTGCGCCGCCGGCACCACGCGGCGGAGCGCCAAGCCATGCGCGGCGGCACGCGCGGCGTCGTGGGTCGCGACCAGCAGCGCCGCCCCCTGCTCGGCGCAGTGCTCGACCAGCAGCGTCAGCACGGTCTCGGCCATCTCCGGGTGCAGCGCCGCGGTCGGCTCGTCCGCCAGCACGAGCGCGGGGCGGTGCGCGAGCGCGCGCGCGATCGCCGCGCGCTGGCGCTGGCCCACAGAGAGCGCCGAGGGAGGCTTGGCGAGCTCCTCCGCGATGCCGAGCCGCTCCGCGAGCCGCGCGATGAGCGCCGGGTCATGCCGCCCCGAGAGGTGCTGCGTCAGCGCGATGTTGCGCCCGACCGAGACGAAGGCCAGCAGCGCGCCGGTCTGGGTCACGTAGCCGATCGCGCGCGCGCGCAACGCGGCGAGCGCCTCGCGGTCGCCCGCGCGCCAGAGCGGCGCGGCATCGGTCCCGGCGACCGCGAGACGTTCGGCGCGATCGGGCGCGAGCGCCAGCGCCGCGAGATCGAGCGCCGTGCTCTTGCCCGCCCCCGACGGGCCGACCAGGGCGAGCGCCTCGCCCGCGGCGAGCCGCAGCGACGGGATCTCCAGCACGAAGCGCGCCGCACCGCTCACCTGCGTGCGCGTGATGCCGGCGAGATCGAGCGCGATCACGGCAACTGCGACAGCGGCACCGGATACATCGCCTCGCCCGGCGCGCGCGCCTGGTCGAGATTCACCCAGAGCTCGGGCTGCGCCGCGTAGGACTCGTAGAGCCGGAGCTTCGCTTCCAGCGAGTTGATGATCTCGCGCCGCGCGCCTGCGCCCATCGTGACCCACTCGTCCTCGGTGATGCCCATGATGCGCGAGCGATAGGGCAGCCCGTCGAGATACTCGCCGAACACGCCGGCGACGCGCTGGAGCTCGGCGGTGCGGCGCGGATCGCGCGCCATCGCCGCGGCGAGCCCGCGCAGCCGGCCGAAGAACGTCTCGGGCGCGAGACGGCCGGCCGTGCCCGCCTCGATGATGCCGCGCAGCGTGGCGGCGAGATCGGAGAGCTGGTTGCGCGTCAGCAGCACGCGCACCTCCATCGGCCGGCGGATCGGCGACGGATCGGCCCAGTCCTCGTCCACCGTGAAGCTGCGCACGACATCGGGCACGGCCGCGCCTTCGAGACGGCCGAGATAGGCGAGCCGCATCGCGTGCGCCACCACCGCGGTCTGCTCGGCGATGCGCCGCTCCGCCTCGCCCCGCGGCGGCGCGATGCCGGCGATCGGGCGGCCCACCGTCTCGGCGACCTGGGCGAGGATGGAATCCGCGAGCACATCCACCATCGCGCCGAAGGCCCGCACATCGCCGTCGGGCACCGGGTAGTACAGCGGCCCGGCCGCACCGAAGGCGGAGAGCGTGCGGTACTGGCGCTCGGCGCGCGCGTGATCGGCGCGGCCCTCGGGCGTGCGCACGTGGATCGTGTAGATCGCGACGTTCTTCGCCTCCGACCGGGCGAGCGCGTTCATCTCGGCGACCGTCATGCCGGTCGAGGCGCGCGGATCGGGCGCCTCGCGCGTCGAGGCATCGGTGATCAGGATGATGTAGCGGCCGCCGAACTCGCTCCACTTCACCTCGTCGAGCGCCAGCTTCACGCCGGCGAGCGCGTCCTCCTGCCAGCCCTCGGTGCTGGCGGTCGCCTCGCGCACGCCGGCGATGCGCCCGAGCACGGCGTCCGGCGCCTCCTGGAAGTCGGGCAGGCTCACCATGCGCGTCACGTACTCGACGTTCGGCCGGCCATCGAGGCTGTCGCGGAAGGTCACCATGCCGAAGCGGAAACTGTCGCGCACCACCGTGTCGCCGATACGCGCGACGATCCGCCGCACCGCCTCGCGCGTGCGGTCGATATAGGGCTGCATCGAGATCGTGGTGTCGATCACGAACATCACCGCGCCCTTGAACTCGCGCAGCGCCTCGGCGCCGGCGCGCGGCGCGGCCGCCTGCGCAGGCGCGGAGATCACCTCCAGCAGCCGCGCGGCGGGTCCGGTTTCGGGTTCCATCATGCGCGCCGACAGCACCGGCAGAAGGTAGAAGTTGCGCGTGATGTCCACATGCACTTCGGGTTCGAGCGCGATCACCGGCCCCTCGCGGCCGGCCTCGGCCGCCGCGCGCAGGGCGGCGGCGCGCGCGGCGCGATCGGGCGCGGACCAGATCGCGCGCACGGTCTCCTCGTCGCGCAGGAACATCGCGCGCTCGCGCCCCGCCGGGTTGGTGAACGCCAGCACCATGCTGTGGCGCCACGGGATCGCGGCCGTCTCGCGAATCCAGCCCTCGGTGCGCCCCTGCGCAGCCTCGCCGACCTCGATCCAGCCGTCGCGCCGCGCATAGACGTAGAACACCGAGAACCCGGGCACGGGGCGCGCGCGCTGCGCCTCGCCCGGGCGCGGCGCGAGCTCGGCGCCGGGGCGGGTGATCACGCGCTGGTAGAGCGTGGTCGTACCCTCGATCAGCAGCGGCTGGCGCGGCTGGGCCTCGGCGGAGAGTGGTGCGAGCGCGAGCAGCAGGAGGAGCGCGCGGCGGATCAGCGTCATGGCCAGAACTCCCGGAGCGCGTCGCGGGCGGTGGCGTTGCCCGCGGCGGCCTCGCGCTCAAGATACGCGCGCAGGGCGGCGCGCGGGGCTGACGCCTGCGTGTCGCCGGCCTGCTCCGCGCGGCGATAATAGAGGGCGGCGAGACGCGGATCGGGCGAGGAGAACGGACGCCCCGGCTGGAACCCGTTCGGATCGTAGAGCCGCGCGAGCGCGGTCAGCGCCGGTGCGACGCCGCGATCGGCCGCCTCCTCGAACAGCACCAGCGCATCGTCATGCCGGTCGCGCTGCTGCCGGCGCAGCGCCACCGCCAGGATGCCGGCCGCGTCGGGCGCGCGCGCGACCACCTCCGCGGGCGTCAGGTGGTCGGTGCCCTCGGGCCAGGCGGCGACCGGAGCGGGCGGCGGCGCGGGCGGTGGCGCGGTCGCGCGGCCGAGATACCACCAGGCGCCGGCCCCACCGGCGGCGAGGAGCAGCGCCACCACCACCAGCCACGCGGCGATGCTGCGCGGGGGCGGCGGGGGTGGCGGCGGGGGCGGCGGCGGAGGGGGCGGCGGGGTCGGCTTCGGCGTGTCGTCGTCCGTCTTCTTCGGCGGCTCCGCGCGCGGCCGACGCAGGCCGACCGCGATGGTCGCGTTCCCCTCTTCGAACACCGCGACACTCGCAGGCCAGAACAGCGCGGTCTCGACGCCCGCGCCCGGCAGACGCAGCGTCACGGGCCCCGGTTCGAGATGCCGGCAGATGGCGGGGCCGACGATCAGGGCGACGCCGCCAGCCTCCGGCTCGACCGCGAGCGGGCTCAGCAGCACCTCGCCCATCTGCCAGCCGGCGGGGCCGAGATGCGCGGCCGCGAAGCCCTCGCGCATCAGCCCGAAGCGCGCATCCGTGGGCGCGCGCGCGAGCCCCGCGAGTACGATGCGCGCATGGCCGAGCGGGCGCGAGGTGTCGGGGACGACGCGGGCGGAGACGGCCATCGCCCGCTCAGGCCGCCTGGCGCAGCACGCCGAGGATGCGGCCGAGCGCCGCGTTCGCTTCGCTGTCGATGCGCCCGCCGAAGGCGTGATCGACGTTGAGATCGACCAGGCGGGCGAAGGCGGTGATCCAGTCCACCGCGAACTCGCGCTCGAACGGGCGCGGCAGCGGCCCCAGCGCCGGCAGGTCCTCCGCCGCCTCGCGCGGGGCGAAGACGACGCGGTTCTCGCGCGGCGTGCGCGGCCGGTCGGCCTCCTTCATCCGGTCGAAGCCGAGCGTCGCGACGAAATCGTTCACCGCCCGCTCGGCGATCATCACCGGCTTCACCAGGCTGTCGGCGAGGCGCTCGTGGAAGCCCGTCCGCTCGCGGATCGCGCCCGCGATCGTCCCGCGCAGATCCTGCCAGCCCGCGCCGACCGCGACCTGCGCGGCGAGGAACGTCGCCTGCTCGCGCGGGATCAGCAGGAAGGACGCGGTGGCCGGATCGGCACCGAAACTGCGCAGCCGCTCCTGCCACTCGGTGAGCGCGGCCTCGGCGAGCTGGTCGGCGATGTCGGTGCGCGACTCCGCCTTCGCGGACGCGGGCGCGGCCTCGGCGCCGAACAGCCCGGCGAGGTCGTCGTGCAGCTCCGCCGCCCGCACCGCCGCGCCGGTGACGGGCGCGGGCCGGGCGCCATCCTCGGGCGCGTGCAGCAAGAGCCGGTAGAAGCTGTGCGCCAGCGCCTCGGTCTCGACCTGCATCGCGCGCAGCATCAGCCCGAAGCGCTGCGCCTGGAGGCAGGCGGCGAGATGCGGCACCAGCGCCTGGCCTTCGGCCTTGCGCTTGGCCCGTTCCGTCTCGCGATCGTCCGAGACGTGGAACGGGTCGAGCCGGGCGGCGATCTGGCGCGTGAGCGTGGCGAGCCGCGCCGCCACCTGGCCGCGCTTCAGCGCCGGGTTGCAGACGGGCGCGAGACGCTCGGCGAGATAGGTCACGCCGCCGTCATTGAGCCGCATCGCCTCGTCCCAGGCGCGCGCGGGATCGGCGAAATGCCGCTGCACCTCGGGCGTGCCGAGGAACTCGTCGCGCAGCCGGCGCATGCGCGCCGGATCGAGCTCGCCGGTCTCGCGCCCCTCCGCGTCATAGGTCAGCAGCGCGCGCGCCGCCACGTTGGGGTTGCGCAGCCAGAACGTGTTGTTGAACGGCTGGCCGGGGGTCCACTCCTGCGGCCAGGCGTGCTCGAGCCCAAGGAAGCGCGTGATCGAGGCCTCGATGCGGGTCGCCCAGCGCGTGCCCTGGCCGGGTTCGTCCTCCTTTCGGCCGCGCTTCTCCTCGAACTCCATGTCGAACTTGGTCAGCACCACGAACAGCGCGGTCGCCTGCTTCGCGCGTTCCTCCGGCGTGGCCCCGTGGGTCGCGTCCACCCACTCCTTCACCATGCCCGGCAGCGTGCGCACCTCCTGGTTGGAGGGGCCGATGCAGAGCAGCATCGAGGTGAGTTCCTGCTCGGCGACGTAGCGCTGGTAGAGATACGCGACCTTGCCGCGCAGGTAGAGCGGCGCGACGCGCGCGGGCTCGGCGAGATAGGCCTCCGCGTCCGACAGAACCTCGCGCGAGCGCGCGCCGGGGAAGTCGAGCAGGTCGGTGCCGGCGAAGAAATCCCAGGGCTGCTGGGAGAGCGTCAGGCGCAGCTCGGCCACCAGCGCAGCGACGACGGGGCGCGGCAGGCTCGCCTTGCGCCCGTCGCGCGTGGCGATCTCGAGGCTCGCCCGCCCGTCCGGCGCGCCGAGCCCGGCGAGCGTCTCGACATCGATGATGCTGGCCGTGCGCGGCATCAGCGCCTCGGTGCCCATGAACGCCTCGTCGGGGTCGCCGAGGGCGGCGAGCGCCTCGGTGAGCCGGCGGCAGGTCTCGGTGTAGGCGCCGATGCCGTTCCAGAGCACGCCGAACAGCCGCGCGCGATCGGCGACCGACAGGCGCGGCGCCAGCGCCGCCGCCTCGCGCCAGAACCCCGCGCCGAGCGAGAGGATCACCGGATGGCCGCGGAAATAGCGCTCGAAATACTCCTGGAGGTCGAATACCGCGTCCTCGTCCACCACGGTCGAGGGCGATGGCCCGGCGCGATGGCGCAGCGTGTCGATCAGAGACGCGACCTCGGCCTGCGGCAGCGGCACCACGGCGTCGCGGTTGAAGTCCTCGAGGAACGAGTTGCCGAGGATCTTCACCACATCCGTCTGGGTCAGCAGGCGCACCGTGACGGGCCGGCCGGGCAGGCCCGGCGTGGGCCGCATGGTGAAGCGCGTGACGAGCCCCGTCGCCTCCTTGCCGCCCTCGGGATTGATCTCGGCGACGAAATCGATCGCCTCCGCCCCGAGCAGCACGCGCACGGGCTCGGTGCCCTTCCGCGCGAGTGCCGAGATCAGATAGCTCTTGCCGGACTGGCTCGGCCCGAACACCGAGACGCACATCGGCCGCGCCGCCGCGGCGGCGAGCTTCTTCGCCCGCAGGCCGAAGCGCCGCAGGTCGCGCGCAAGCGCGGCCCCGCCCTCGCGCGCGGCCTCGGGGTGCCGGGCCGCCCAGGCGAGCGCATCCGCCGTCGCCCCGGCCACGCGCAGCGCGCGATCGGCCAGCGCGCGATCCTCGGGAAGTGTCGCGTCCGTCATGTCACGGCACCTTCAGCGCGCCGGTGTCGCGCCAGTAGCCGGCCTCCTCGGCCTCGGTCTGCAAGCGCAGCACCACCTGCTGGCGCTGCACGGTATCGCCCTCCGCATCGGTGATCTCGGTGATGGTGAACGCCTCGCGCTTCTCCTCGGCATCCGGCCGGTCGGGATCGATCTCGCCGCGCGTGATGGTCAGCGTCAACGGCAGGGCGAGCCGCCGTACCGAGGCCGGATTGCCGAACTCCAGGCGGTAGAGCCGCGTCGCGGTCCAGCGTTCCAGGTCGAGCTGGCGGAAGCCGAGGAAGGCGGGCGCGGCGAAGGCGAGGGTGAAGGAGGTCTCGCCCGCGGCGGGCAGGCGTTCGAGGTCGAGGTCGCGCAGCTTCACGTTCTCGTTGCGGATCTGTCCCGACTGGTCCATGAGCCCGATCACCCGCGCGGTCGAGCGCATGCCGAGCCGCGAGGAGCGCAGCAGGAAGCCTTCGAGCCTGCCCTCGGCGGTCGCGCTGATCATCGCGCCCACCGCGGCGGTGGTCTTCGGATCGGCGATGTGCCCGGTCGGATCGCGGAACGGATACCACTGCTCCACGGGATAGGAGTCCATCGGCACCACGCGATGCGGCGCCACGGCCAGCCGCGCGATCACCGCCTCGCGCACCGCGCGCAGCCGCGACGGCCGGCCCGAGAGCAGAAGCACATCGACATCGAAGGCATGGACGCATTCCAGCAGGTCGGCGAGCACGGGGCCGAGCACGGCGGTGACGACGGCATCGATCTGCGCGGCGGTCGCGACGATCTCGACCTCCATCAGCGAGAACGCCGCGCCGCCGCGCGCGCGCGCCTGCTCCTCGACATAGGCGACCGCGCGACCGACACTCGGCAGCCCGGCAAGCAGCCGGCCGGCCGGCGCGCGCAGCACCTCGCCCGCCTCGCGCCCCTTCAGCCCCTCATAGGCGTGCAGCACCGCGAGCCCGATCGGCTCCAGCACGAGGGCGACGAACTGGCGGCGCAGATGCCGCTCCTGCTCGCTCTGCCCGGCCGCCGCCCCCGCGAGCAGCTCGCGCAGGAGCGCCTTCGGCCCCGCCACGCCCGCCTCCGCCATCGCGCGCTCGATGCGCGGCAGCAGCACCGTCTCGATCACGGACTGAAGCAGGTCGTCGCCGGCGATGCGGAAGCCTTCGCGGAAATTCTGCTTCGGCAGGATGGTCTGGCCGTGCTCGGCGACATAGGTCGCCACCATCAGGTCGGTGGTGCCGCCGCCCACGTCGATCGAGGCGATGCGGAGCGACGGCTCGTCGCCGTAGCCGCGCCGCACCTTGCCCTGCAGCGCGAACAGCAGCCTCGGCTCGGATTTCAGCCGCCAGCGGCATTCGTTGTAGAGCCAGACGAGCTGGGTCGCGGTCGCCTCGTCCAGATTGGCGATGATCTCGGGCTTGGCGGGCGGCCGCGGCAGGCCCGCCCCCGGCTCCGACCAGCCCATCAGGCGCCAGGCGAAATCCACCGCTGCCTGGGCGCGCATCCGCAGGATGCGCTGCTCGGCGAGCGGCATCGCCGGCGGCAGGGTGAGAACGAGCCGGCGCAGCCTTCGCGGCACATGGATCGATCCCCGCGCGGCACGATGATCCGGCGCATTGATCTGGCTGAGCGCCTGCATCAGCAGCTCGGCCAGCATGAAGGTCGCGAGCGAGGAGCGGGAGAAGCGCGCGCGCACGCCCGGGATCAGCCGATGGCCGATCGTCTCCAGCACCTCGCCCTCCTCCGAGACGTGCTCCATGAACCAGCCGCTGACGGGCGGCTCGGTCGTGCCGTCCGGCGCGGCGCCGTTGAAGCGCCAGACCACCGCGGTGGGCCGCGTGTCCCAGAGATAGCGCTTGGGCGAGGAGAGCCCGGTCGCGCCTTCGTTGCCGCGCGCCTCGGCCGCGAGCCGCACCGCCTCGGGCCCGACGCGCACCGGGCTGCCCCAATGGAATGCCAGCGTGCGCCCGGATTTGTGGCTGAGCCCGTCGCGGCCGAAACTCGCGCGGTGGAACTCGACCCGGCTCTCGAACGGCAACTGGTGCGTGCGGTGCGGCGCGGAGAGCTCGCGCAGGCGCAGCACGGTGCCGTTGTTGAAGTCGAGCGGCCGGTCGGGGTGCTCCTCGACCAGCATCCCGCAGGTGCGGCTGTTGCCGAGATCGAGCACGAGATCGACATCGATCGGCCGGTAGGGCAGGCGCTCGGAGGCGATGTCGATCGTGCGCACGCGCGGGATCAGCCCGGACTCCTCGAGGATCGCGAGGAAGGTGAGGTAGCGCGCCCAGTGCTCGGCCCGCCACGGGATGTCCTCGGGGCGCAGCCTGCGGCCGCGCGCCGCCTCGCGCGCCTCGCGGAAATTCGCCTCCAGCCACTGGTCCACCCAGGCCTGGCGCAGGAACCAGGCATTGCGCGCGGCGTCCGGCACCAGGCCGAACAGCAGCTCCTCGGTGGCGGGCGGCAGCGCGGCATAGACCTGCCCCTTCACGCGCGGGGCAAGCGCGGTGTCGAAGGCGAGGGTGATGGCGTGGGTGTTGCCATGCCGGTCAGGCGCGGAAAGCGGGCTCAGCCGGATGCGCGCCCAGTTGGTCGGCCCGTCCTCGATCGCGGCCGCCCCGGTCGCGTCCGGGTCGCCCATCTGGAAGAAGGGCAGCGGCGTCCAGACATTCAGGAACGGCTCGAGCGCGCGCGCGAGGTTGATCTGATAGATGCGCTCCTCGGGCGGGCGGGTGCCGGTGACGGGATCGAACAGCGTGCCGTCGGCCGGATCGGCGACGAGCTCGCGCAGCGCGATGCGCGGCCGCCCGTCGGGGCCGGGGTCCTCCGGCAGGTCCTCCTCCCAGAACGCGCGCGTGAGGCGCGGCAGCGCCTGCGCGTCCACCAGCAGGTCGATGAACTGGATGCCGCTCTGCGGCACGAGGCTGACGAGGCTGGTCGGTGCGGCCATGGTCCGGCTTGGTTGGGCGGCGCGATCGGGCCGCGAGGATGCGGGACGATCATGGCGGAAGGCCGGACGATGCGGCAAGCGTTCGCCCATGGCAACGATCCGCCGCCCCGCGCCCAGGGGCTATCGCGGCTCATGGGGTAACTGTATGGTTACGCCGAAGCCGGATCGGAGACGCCGGCGATAAGCCTGGAGGAGGAACCGCATGATCCGTCGACGTCATCTGCTGGCGGGGGCCGCCGGCGCCGCGCTTGCCGCCCCGGCCCTGCACACCGCGCGCGCCCAGGCGATCACGCTGAACGGCGCCTCGCAGTTCAGCGACGAGCACGCCTTCAACAAGGCGATGCTGCGCTTCGAGGAGCGCGTGAAGCACTACTACGGCAAGCCGATCAACTTCGTGCTGCACCGCAACTCCTCGCTCGGGCTGGAGAAGCAGTATTTCGAGTACATGGCGCAGGGCCGCGCGGTCGATTACGCGGTGGTCTCGCCCGCGCACATGTCCACCTTCTCGCGCGCCGCGCCGTTCATCGACGCGCCGTTCCTGTTCAACGACCTCGCGCACTGGAACCGCGTGCTGGACCAGGACGTGCTGAAGCCGATCGCGGACGAGGTGGCAAGTCGCGCGCGCGTGATGCTGATCGGCTATGCGGGCGGCGGCGTGCGCAACATCTTCGCCAACAAGGTGGTGCGCAACATGGCGGAGCTGCGCGGGCTCAAGATCCGCGTGCAGGGTGCGCCGATCTGGAGCCGGACCTTCCAGGCCGCCGGCATGAGCCCGACCGTGATCGCCTATAACGAGGTCTACAACGCGATCCAGAACAACGTGATCGAGGCGGGCGAGAACGAGGCCGCCGGCGTGGAGCAGATGCGCTTCTACGAGGTCGCGCCGAACCTCATCATGACGCAGCACGCGATCACGATCCGCCCGCTCTGCTTCTCGGCGCACACCTTCGCCCGCCTGCCCGAAGACCTGAAGGAGGCGATCCTCAAGGCCGGCCGCGAGGGCGGGGCGCATGGGCGCGAGGTCGAGTCGAGCGAGGACGAGCAGAAGCTCGTGGCACTGGAGAGCGCGGGGCGGCTCCGCCGCATCCCCTTCCCCGAGCGCGGCGAGATGAAGCGCCTGGTCGATCCCGTGATCGCGGCCTACGCGCGCGAGATCGGCGCCGACGGCATCCTCGCTCGCATGCAGGGACTCGTCGGCTGATGGTGCGGCCGGGGCGGTGCGTGCCGCCCCGGCATCTTCCTCTTTCCGGATCGCCCTGATGACCAGCCACTCCGCGCCCGGGATGCTGCGGCGCGTGACCGATCTCTATGCGGCGCTGCTGCGCGTGCTGCTGGCCCTCTGCCTCGGCATCCTGGTGCTGCCGGTGACGATGCAGGTGGTCAGCCGCTTCGTCCCGTTCATCCCGCACTACATCTGGACCGAGGAGATGGCCCGTTTCCTTCTCGTCTGGATGATCATGCTCGGCTCGATCGTGGGCGTGCGCGAGGCGGGGCATTTCGTGGTCGATCTCTGGCCGAGCCTGACGCCGCGCGCGCGCGCCGCACTCGATCTGCTCGCGAACGGGGCGATCCTGGTGCTCGCCGTCTCCTTCTTCTGGTGGGGCTGGGAGTACACCGACTTCGCCTGGTTCCGGATCAGCGAGCTCGCGGAACTGCCGCTCTGGCTGATCCACATCGCCTGGCCGATCGCGGGAGCGTCCTGGATGCTGTTCGCCGGCGAGCGCGTGATCGATGCCGCGCTGGTGCTGACGGGGCGGCGCGCCTGATGTTCGGCGGCAATGTGCTGTCGCCGGCCGAGGCGGCGGCGATCCTGTTCGTGCTGTTCTTCGGCCTGCTCGCGCTGCGCGTGCCGGTGGCGTTCGCGCTCGGTCTCGCGGTCCTGCCGATCACGCTGATCGAGCCGCGGCTCGGGCCGCTGCTGCTGATCGGTGAGACCTTCAACGCCTACAACAGCTTCATCCTGCTCGCGGTGCCGTTCTTCCTGCTCACCGCCAACCTGATGAATGCGGGCGGCATCACCAACCGGCTGATGGAACTCGCGCGGACACTGGTGGGCCATGTGCCCGGCGGGCTCGCGCAGGTGAACGTCGTGCTGTCGTTCTTCTTCGCCGGCATCTCGGGCTCCTCCACCGCCGATGCGGCGAGCCAGTCGAAGATCTTCATCCCCGCGCAGGTGAAGCTCGGGATGGATCTGCGCTTCTCGGTCGCGATCACGGCGTGCTCGTCGGTGCTGGCGGTGATCATCCCGCCCTCGATCCTGATGATCGTCTGGGGCGGCATCTTGACGGTCTCGATCGGCGGGCTGTTCCTCGCCGGGATCGTGCCCGGGATCATGATCACGCTGGCGCTGATGGGCACGGTCTACGTCTATGCGAAGCGCCGCAACTATCCGGTGTTCGAGCGCGCCACCGTCCGCGAGATCCTGTGCGCGGCGGCGCACGCGATCCCGGCGCTGCTCACCCCCTTGATGATCGTCAGCGGCAAGCTGTTCGGCTGGTTCACCGCGACCGAGAGCGGCTGCATCGCCGTGCTCTACGCGACCGTGCTGTCGTTCGTGGTCTATCGCGAGATGGACGCGAAGGGGTTCTGGGGCGCGCTGCTCGACACGGGGCGCTTCGCCTCGGTCGCGCTGTTCTGTGTCGGCACCGCGAGCGCGTTCGGCTGGCTGCTCGCCTACTACCAGATCCCGCAACACATGCTGGCGGGCGTCGCGACCTGGGGCCTCGGCATCACCGGCACCGGGTTCATGGTGGCGGGGGTGTTCCTGATCGTCGGCTGCTTCCTCGACGCGATCCCCTCGATCATCATCGTCGGCACGATCCTCCAGCCGATGACCCGCGCGGTCGGCATGGACCAGATCCATTTCGCCCTGATCGGCATCATCAGCCTCGCCTTCGGGCTGGTGACACCGCCCTACGGGCTCTGCCTGATGATCGCCTCGCATATCGGCGGCATCCGCGTGATCGACGCGATGAAGGACGTGTCGATCATGCTGGTCCCGATGCTGAGCGTGCTGGCGCTGGTGATCCTGTTCCCGGATCTCGTGCTGGCGATTCCGCGCCTCGCGGCGCCGGGGATGATCAACTGACGCGCCAGCTCCTCCGACCGGACGTCAGTGGTGCCCGGCGGCCTCGGGCTGCATCGGGATCGGACGGCCCTCGCGCTCGGCCTTCTCGACCGCGAGGTTGATCTCGCGGTTGAGGTCGCTCTGCGAACAAAGCCCGAGGATCACCGGATCGCGCGGCTTGATGTTGGCGCTGTTCCAGTGGGTCTTGTCGCGGATCTTCTGCACTGTCTCCTTGGTGGTGCCGAGCAGCTTGCAGATCTGCTGGTCCGACAGCACCGGCACATTGCGGAGCAGCCAGGCGATCGCGTCCGGCCGGTCGTTGCGCTTCGCAACGGGGGTATAGCGCGCGCCCTTGGCCTTCGGCTTCGGCAGCTGCACCGTCATCGGCGAGAGCCTGAGCCGCGCGGAGGGGTCGGCCTCGCAGCGCGCGATCTCCTCGCGCGTCAGCTGACCGGAGGCGATCGGGTCATGCCCGACGATGCCGACCGCCACGTCGCCATCCGCGATCGCCTGCACCTCCAGCGGGTGCATGCCGGTGAACTCGGCGATCTGCTCGAAGGTGAGCGATGTCTTGTCGATCAGCCAGACGGCCGTCGCCTTCGGCATCAGAGGCAGTGTCATCGGGGTCATCCTCGCGGTCGCGGCGGCGCAAGCCGGCGGCGCCTTCGGTCTGTCACGGTAAATAAGACAATCGCAGGTCGGGTCAACCGCGAACCGGGCAACCCGGGGCTGACGCGACCCGATCAGTCGGCGAACCCGACCCCCTCTGCCTCCAGGCGCTGGCGCACCAGCGCCTTCGGCACCTTGCCGTAGCCGGATTTCGGCAACGAATCCCAGAAAACGATCCGAAGCGGCTGCTTGTATCGCGCAATGCGACCGGCGAGATGGTCGCGGATCGCCGCCTCGTCCACCGCCTCCCCCGGCTTCGGAACCACGGCCGCGACCCCCGCCTCGCCCCATTTGGGGTGCGGCAGGCCGACCACCGCGACCTCGGCGATCGCGGGATGGGTCAGGATCGCCTCCTCGATCTCGCGCGGATAGATGTTCGAGCCCCCTGAGATGTACATGTCCGAGGCCCGGCCGGTGATGTAGAGGAACCCGCGCGCGTCCAGGTGGCCGAGATCGCCGGTGTGGAACCAGCCGCCGGCGAAGGCCTTGGCGTTCGCGGCCCCGTTCTCGAAGTAGCCGGCGAACACCGCCGGGCCGCGCACGCAGATCTCGCCCGTCTCGCCCGGGGCCAGCCGCCGGCCGGCCTCGTCCAGGATCGCCACGTCCATCCCCGTGCGCGGCATGCCGCAGGAGCCGAGCGGAAACGCCGGATCATCCTCCAGGCTGTGCTGGTCCGGGCGCAGCACGGTGATGTTGGCGGTCACCTCGCCGAGGCCGAAATACTGCGTCAGGCAGCCACCGCCGAGCTTGGCGAGCGCCCGCTTCTGATCCGCGCGGTACATCGGTGCCCCCGCATACATCAGGTGACGGAGCGAGGTGTGGTCGTGCCGATCGACCGAGGGGTGATCGACCAGCAGGGTCAGCATGGTGGGCACCACGAACATCGTCGTCGCGCGGTGCGCCTCGACCAGCCGCCAGACCTCCTCCGGATCGAAGCGCTCGGAGGCGGTCATGACGCTCGGGCAGCCGCGCGCCACCGTCGCGAGCGCATGGAGCCCCGCGGCGTGGCTGAGCGGCGCGCAGATGAGCGCGCAGTCCCGCTCCGAGAGCCCGGGCATCAGGTCGGCGAGGTGGTTGGCCACCACGAACGACATCTGCCCGTGCGTCAGCACCGCCGCCTTGGGCCGCCCGGTCGTGCCGGAGGTGAAGAAGAACCAGCAGGCGTCGCCATAGGCCACGTCGGCCTCGTGGTCCGGGGGAGGCGGTGGCGCGGCCGCCATCGCCGCCTCGAGATCGACCTCGCTTGGCCCGGCATCGCCGACCGCGAGCACGGTCCGGAGCGCCGGGCTCTCGGCGCGCACGGCCTCGGCGTGCCCGGCGAAGCCCTGGTCGCGCAGCATCGCCTTGGCCCGGCTCGCCGCGCCGAGATAGGCGACCTCGGCCGGGGTCAGGCGCACATTGGTCGGCACCCAGACCGCGCCGACCTTCAGCACCGCCCAGAGGCTCTCGAACATCGCCACCGTGTTGCGGCTGTGCACCAGCACGCGGTCGCCATGGCCGACGCCATGCGCGCGCAGCACCGCGGCGAAGCGATCGACCCGCGCGTCGAGCTCGGCCCAGGTGAGGCGCCGGTCGCCCTGCACCAGCGCCAGCCGATCGGGCAGCCGCCGCGCCGTCTGCGTCAGCAGCCGGCCCAGATTCATCGCGGTCGCCGGACCCATCCCTTGCGTCCTTCCCTCGCCGACGTCATCAGAACTTCACACGCCACCCCCTGCCGGGCGGGGCCGCGCCGGCATAGATCACCGCGCGCCGCACGATAACGGGAGTCCCTCCATGCTGCTCGGCCGCCGCCCCCTCGCCCGCCTCGCCCTCGCGGGCCTCGCCCTCCCCGCGCTGCGCCCGGCCCGCGCGGCGGTCTCGGGCACGCTCGTGCTCTACACCAGCCAGCTCGAACCCGACGCCGCGCGCACGGTCGAGGCGTTCAAGGCGCTGCATCCCGGCGTGCAGGTGGAGTGGATTCGCGGCGGCACCGGCCAGATCATGACCCGGCTGCGCGCCGAGATCGCCGCCGGCGCCCCGCGCCCGGACGTGCTGCTGCTCGCCGACAGCCTGACCTTCGAGGGGCTGAAGGCGGAAGGGCGGCTGCGCCCCTCGCCCGAGGTGAAGACCGCCGGCGTGCCGGAGGATCACGTTGCGGCGGACCGGAGCTATTTCGGCACCAAGCTGATCACCACCGGCATCATGCACCATCTGCGCGCGCCCTTCGTGCCCGCGCGCTGGACGGATCTGGTCGATCCGCGCGCGCGCGGCCAGGTGGCGATGCCCTCCCCCGCCGTTTCGGGCGCGGCCGCGATCCACGTGCTGGCGCTGACCCAGAACCCGGCCCTCGGCTGGCCCTATATCGAGAAGCTGGTCGAGGGCGGGGTGCAGGCGCGCGGCGGCAACGGCCCGGTGATGCAGGCCGTGGCGGGGGCCGAGCGCGCCTTCGGCATCGTGATCGACTACCTGCCGATCCGCGAGGCGGCGAAGGGCGCACCGGTGCGCTTCGTGTTTCCGGAGGACGGTGTGTCGGCCATCACCGAGCCGGCGGCGATCCTGTCCACCGCGCGCAACGTGCCGGCCGCGATCGCCTTCCTCGACTTCCTGCTTTCGCCCGAGGGCCAGCGCCTGGCCGCGAGCCAGGGCTTCCTGCCGGCCGATCCGTCGGTGGCACCGCCGCCGGGCTTCCCCGATCCGCGCACGATCCGCATCATGCCCCTCGACGCCGCGCGGGCGGCGCGGGAGCAGGAGGCGACGTTGAAGCGTTTCGCGGCGCTGACGGGGAGCTGACCGGACTTCATGGCGCGTGACGGGCGGGGGCTCGCCGCTCTCGCCCTTCTCTGGCTCGTGCTGATCGGCGCCGTGCCGCTCATCCGCCTGCTGGCGGAGGGTGCGGCCGGCCCGGGCGCGACGCTCGCCGATCCGGCGATCTGGCGCGCGGCCTGGCGTTCGCTCGTGGTCGCGTGCGGGGCAGCCGGCTTCGCTGCGGTGCTGGGAGCGGCCCTCGCCTGGGCGCTGCTGCTGCGCGGCCCCGTCCCGGCGCGGCGCGCGATGGTGTTCTGCGCCGTGCTGCCGGTGCTGGTGCCGCCGCAGGTGATGGCGCTCGGCTGGATCCAGGCCGCGGGACCGTCCTCGCCCCTGCTGCTGGCGCTCGACCTCGCCCCGCCGCTCGGCACCACCAACCCGGTGTACAGCCCGGGCGGGATGATGCTGCTGCTCGGCGTGCAGGGCACGCCGCTGGTGTTCCTGACATTGGCCGCGACGCTGCGCCGCGTTCCGGGCGAGGCGGTGATGGCCGCTCGCGGCCTCGGTGCCGCGCCGGAGGCGGCGCTCCGGCACGTGGTCTGGCCGCTGCTGGCCCCCGCGCTCGCGGCCGGCGCCGGGCTCGCCTATGTCGCCGCCCTCGGCAATTTCGGCGTGGGCGCCCTGATCGGCATCCCGGCGCGCTACATCGTGCTGACCGTGCTGATCTGGCAGAAGCTCTCGACCGGCGGGGCGACCGCGCTCGCCGAGGCGGCGGCGATCGCGCTCCTGCTCGCCGCGATGGCGGCGCCGGCGCTGGCGCTGCAGGGTTGGGCCGCGCGCGCCGCGCCGCTCGCCGGGCGGCTGCCCTTCGCGCCGATCGCGCTCGGCAGGGTCCGAGGAGGCGTGGCGGCGCTGGTGCTCGCCTATCTCGCCGCCGTGCTGATGGTGCCGCTCGCCGCCCTCGCCGCGGCCGCCTTGGTGCCGGCCGTGGGCGTGCAGATCGGCGCCGAGACGATCACGCTGCGCAACTTCACCGCCGCGCTGGCGCCCGGCTCGCATACCGCGCGCGCGATCGGCAATTCGCTGACCCTCTCGCTCGGCGCGGCTTCGATCCTGGCGCTGGCCGCCCTGCCGATCGCGTTGTCGTTGCGCCGGCGCGAGGTGAAGCTCGGCTCCGCCGCCGCCGACCTGCCCTACGCGCTGCCGGGCACCTGCACGGCGGTCGCGGCGATCCTGGTGGTGCTCTCGGTGCCGGGCGGCATGGCGCTCTACGGTTCACTCGCCGTGATCCTGCTCGCCTACCTGACGCGCTTCCAGGCGCTGGCGCTGCGCCCCGTGGCCGCCGCCGCCGCGCGGCTCGATCCGCTGCTGGATCATGCCGCGCGCGGCATGGGCGCGGGCACGCTGCGCCGCGTGGTGTCGATCCACGCCCCGCCGCTCGCGCCCGCGCTCGCGGCCGGGGCGATCCTGGTGGCGCTGACCGCGATCAACGAGGTGACGGTGTCGGTGCTGCTCTACGGCCCGGGCACGCAGACGCTCGGCGTGCTGGTGTTCACGCTCCAGGAGAGCGGCCAGTCGGCGCAGGCGGCCGCGGTGTCGTGCCTCGCGCTCGCGCTGATGGCGGGGCTGATGGCGGCGGCCACGCTGGCGGCGCGGCGGCTGCCGGCGGGGACGCTGCCATGGCGGCCCTAGAGCGGATCGCACGCGGCCGGACTCAGCCGTGTGCGTGAAGATGCTCGCAGGGAATGACCGGAGCGGTTTCCACTCTTGTGGAAACCGCCCTAGCGCAGGCGTTCCAGGATCGAGACGTAGTTCGCGACCGCCGCCCCGCCCATGTTGAACACGCCGCCGAGCGTGGCTCCAGGCACCTGCATCTCGCCCGCCTCGCCCATGAGCTGCATCGCCGCGAGCGCGTGCATCGACACGCCGGTCGCGCCGATCGGGTGGCCCTTCGCCTTCAGCCCGCCCGAGGGGTTCACCGGCAGGCGCCCCCCCTTCGCGGTCGTGCCGTCGAGCGCGACACGCGCGCCCTGGCCGCGCGGCGCGAGCCCCATCGCCTCGTATTCGATCAGCTCGGCGATGGTGAAGCAGTCATGCGTCTCGACGAAGGAGAGGTCGTTCAGCGTCGTGCCGGCGGCGTCATGCGCGCGCTTCCAGGCGAGCTCGCAGCCCTCGAACGCGATCGGGTCGCGCTTCGACATCGGCAGGAAGTCGTTCACCTGCGCCGCGGCGCGGAACCCGACCGCGCGCGCCATGCCCCGCGCCGTCTCCTCGTCGGCGATCACCAGCGCCGCCGCGCCGTCGGAGACGAGGCTGCAATCGGTGCGCTTCAGCGGCCCCGCGACCAGCGGGTTCTTCTCGCTCACCGTGCGGCAGAACTCGAAGCCGAGATCGCGCCGCATCTGCGCATAGGGGTTGCCCACCCCGTGCCTGTGGTTCTTCGCCGCGATCGCGGCGAGCGCGTCCGAGGCATCGCCGTGGCGCTGGAAATAGGTCTGCGCGATGCGGCCGAAGATGCCGGCGAAGCCTGCCTCGACCTGGTCCTCCTCGCGGCGATAGGACGCGGCGAGCAGCGCATCGGCGATCTGCGCGGGCGAGGACGCGGTCATCTTCTCCGCGCCGACGACGAGGGCCACACGCGCCTTGCCGGCGCGGATGTCGGCGAGCGCCGCATGGATCGCGGCCGAGCCGGTGGCGCAGGCGTTCTCGTGCCGGGTCGCCGGGGTGAAGCGCAGCGCGGGCAGCGCCTGGAACACCATCGAGGCGAAGAAGTCCTGCTTCGAGAACCCGGCATTGAACACGCCGACATGCACGGCACCGACATCCGCCGGCTCCACGCCGGCATGCGCCAGCGCATCGGCGGCCACGGTCGCCATCAGCGCCTCGACATCCGGCTCCTCGCGCTTGCCGAAGGCGGAATGCGCCCAGCCGATGATGCACGGGGTCATGGGGGTTCTCCTGCTCTACGCGCCGCGGCGGGCAGGGTTGGTGTGGCGGCTGCCCGCCGCGGCGACGATCATACCGGCCGGTCGCCCTTCTGGACCGTGAGGGTGCGGTTGTCGACACCGGGCAGCATCCGCGCCGGATCGCGCGTCACCACGATGTCGAGCACCGTCGGGGAGGTGGTGTTGGCGAGCCCCTCGCGCAACGCGTCCTCCAGCGCCTCCGGGTCCTCGACCCGGATTCCGTGGCAACCCATGGCGCGCGCGACCGCCGCATAGTCCATCTCGGCGAGGTCGGAGGACTGGTAGTTGCCCGGCCCGAACACCGCGTGCTGGAGCGCCTTCACGTAGCCCGAGGCGGCGTTGTTGAAGATGCAGACGACGATCGCGGCGCCGAGCCGGCGCGCGGTCTCGAGCTCGCCCATCGACATGTTGAACCCGCCATCGCCCGTCAGCGCGACCACGCGGCGCTTCGGCCCCACGCCGAGCTGCGCGCCGATCCCGCCCGGCACGCCGTAGCCGATCGAGGCGAAGCCGCGATCGGGGACGAAGGTCCGGCCGGCCTGCTTGGTGTCGAAGAACAGCCCGCCCCAATGGGCGGCGAAGCCGCCATCGGCGACCAGCACCGCATCCGCCGGCAGCACGCGGTTGAGCGCGCCCATCAGCCGCCCGACATTGATCGGCCGTTCGGCGGACTCCAGCCGCTCGCGCGCGCCCTGGCGCCACTTGGCCATGCGTTTCGGCACCGAGGCGACCCACTCGGCGCGACCGCGCGCGCGCGCGCTGCCGTCGCCCAGGAACGCCGCAAGATCGGCGAGGGCGAGGCGCGCATCGGCGGCCAGCGCGACATCGGCGCGCGTGGTGCGCCCGATCTCCTCGGCGACGATGTCGATATGGATCAGCCGCTTGCTCGGCGGGATCAGCGCGAAGCGCCTGGTCGCGATCTCGCCGAGCTTGCAGCCGACCACCAGCAGGCAGTCGCTCTCGGCGATCATCGCGTTGGCGATCCGGTCATAGCGGCCGAACAGCCCGGCCGAGAGCGCGTGCGTGCACGGGATCGCGCCCTTGCCCGACATCGTGTGCGCGACCGGGATCCCCTCCCCCTCCGCGAGTGTGAGCAGCGGGTCGTAGGCCTCCGACAGGTGAACCCCGCCGCCGGCCAGGATCAGCGGCCGCTCGGCCTCGGCCAGCATCCGCCCGGCCGCGATCAGCAGGTCCGGGTCGGGCCGCGTGCGCCGCGCCTGCGCCTTCAGCGTGCCGGGATCGATCCAGAACTCGGCGGCGTCGAACTCGTGCTCGCCATGGGCGACATCCTCCGGCACCTCGATCAGCACCGGGCCGGGCCGGCCCGAGGTCGCGACCGCGAAGGCGCGGCGCAAGAGCTCGGGCACGCGCGACGTCACCTCGATCCGGATCGCCTCCTTCACCGCGGGGCGCAGGATGTCGAACTGGCGCGCCTCCTGCGTCATGTTCTTCCAGGCGTGCTGCCGGTTCGCGCCGCCCGTGATGGCGATCATCGGCATGCCGCCGTTCAGCGCCTCGATCAGCCCGGTGGTCAGGTTGGTCGCCCCCGGCCCCAGCGTGCCGTCGCAGATGCCGGGCCGGTTGGTCACGCGCGCATAGGCATCAGCGGCGAAGGCGCCGCAGCGCTCGTCATTGATCAGCGCGTGCCTGAGCCCGAGCGCGCGGCACGCCTCGTAGAACGGCAGCAGCTGGAACCCGCCCATGCCGAACATCGGACCGGCGCCCGCGAGCTTCAGCATCTCGGCGAGTGCGGCCCCGCCCGTCATCCGGCGCAGCGTGTTCGAAACCGGCGTGGCATCCATGCGTGGCGTGGTCCCCTCAGGCGATCTTGCGCGCCGCGGCGTCGAGCAGCGCGTGAACGAACGCGCGGCAGGTCTGGCCGACGCGCCCGCCCATGCGGGCGGCCGTGTCGTTGACGGCCGAGACGATGCCGTCGGTCCAGGTGGACATGGCCTCGCCGATCCGCGCGCTTGCCGCGTCCACGGTGGCGCCGGCGATGCCGCGCGCATCGAGTGCGGGCAGGCGCGAGAAGCCGGCGCCATCGATGCCGCCGCCAGCGTCGTTGTAGACCGCGGCGAGCACGGGCTGCCTCACCGCCGTCTCCGGCCGGCCGCCGAGCAGCCCGCCATGGCTGCCTGTCACGACGACGTGGCCCGCATCCTCGGGCACGACCAGGCTGTTGGAATCGAGCGCGAAGACGCGGATCCCGGCGCGGCCGGCCTCGGCGATCTCGGCGCGCGCCTCGGCGATCTCGGGCACGTGCGGCGGTTCCAGCAGATCGGCCGCGGCGAGCCGCTCCAGCGCCTCGGCCGCGCGCATGCCCACCGCAAGGCCGAGGGCGGCCGCCTGCGCGTTCACCGTGCTCAGCACCCCGCGCGCGAGCCCGTCCGCGCCGTCGCCGATCCGCGCCGAGAGATGCCCGATCGCGGCGGCCGGCACGGCGATGCGCGCGAGCCAGTCGAGCCCGGAGACGCCGGCGCGGTCGCGGCCGATGCCGGCATCGTGCAGGATCACGCCGCCGAGGCCGCGATGCGCCGCATACCACCCCGAATAGATGCCGCCATGCGAGGCGCAGAGCGCGGCGCGCCCGCGCACCCCGTCGGGCAGGTGGGTGACGCTGTCGAGCACCAGGGGATCGCCGGCCATCGCGCCACTCCTTCGCGCACGCGGCTTGATTGTTGAGCGCGGTTCCGCAGGATGCGCAAGAGGACCAGGGGACCCGCATGGCCGACACGGCACCGACCGGACACAACACGCGCCGGTGGCTCGATCTCTACCGCACCATGGTGCGCATCCGCGCCTTCGAGGAGACCGCACTCGCGGCGCACGCGGCCGGGCAGATGCCGGGGCCGCTGCACGTCTCGATCGGGCAGGAGGCGGTGGCCGCCGGGGTGTGTCTCAACCTGCGCGCGGATGACCGCATCACCTCGAACCATCGCGGCCATGGCCACGCGATCGCCAAGGGCGCCGGCATCGCGGGGATGATGGAGGAACTCTTCGGGCGTGCGGGGGGCCATTGCGGCGGCAAGGGCGGGTCGATGCACATCGCCGATTTCTCGGTCGGCATGCTGGGCGCGAACGGCGTGGTGGCGGGCGGGATTCCGATCGCGGTCGGCGCGGCGCAGGGGCTCAGGCTGCTCGGCTCGGATGCGATCGTCGCCTGTTTCTTCGGCGATGGCGCGATCAATCGCGGGCCGTTCCTCGAAGGGTTGAACTGGGCCGCGCTCTATCGCCTGCCGGTTCTGTTCGTCTGCGAGGACAACGGGGTCGCCGCCTTCACGCGCGCGGGCGAGGTGACCGCCGGGGCGGGCGCGGTCGCGCGCGCCGAGGCCATCGGTGTGCCGGCGGAGAGCGTGGACGGCAACGACGCGGCGGCGGTGGACGCGGCCGCCGGCCGCCTGGTCGCCTCCGTGCGGCGCGGCGACGGGCCGCACCTGCTGCATCTCCGCACCTTCCGCCTGCTCGGCCATACCAGCACCGACAAGGCGGCGTGGCGGCCGGAGCAGGAGGTGGCGGAGGCGCGCACGCGCGACCCGATCGCGCGCCTGCGCGCGCGGCTGATCGAGGCAGGCGCGGCGGACGCCACGCTGGATGCGATCGCGGCGGAGGCGCGGGCGGAGATGGCGGCGGCGCGCGACGCCGCGCTCGCCGCGGCCTGGCCCGATCCGGCGACCGCCTGGACCGATGTGCTCGACACGCCTGCGCCGGAGGCCGCGTGATGGACGCGCCCGTGACGACCGAGACCCTGACGCTGGTCGAGGCCGGACGCCGCGCCGCCCTGCAGGAGATGCGGCGCGATCCGCGCGTGTGGGTGCTCGGCGAGGACGTCGCGCGCGGCGGGCTGTTCGGCCAGTACCGCGGCTTCCTCGACGCGTTCGGGCCCGACCGCGTCGTCTCGACGCCGATCAGCGAGAGCACGATCATGGGTGCCGGGCTCGGCGCGGCGCTGGTCGGCACGCGGCCGATCATCGAGATGCGCATCTTCGACTTCGTGATGTGCGCGATGGACGAGCTCGTGAACCAGATCGCCAAGATCCGCTACATGTTCGGCGGCCAGGCCAAGCCCGCGGTGGTGGTGCGCATGCCGCACGGCATCTGGCGCAACTCGGCCGCGCAGCACAGCCAGACGCTGGAGTCCTGGTTCGCGCATCTGCCGGGCGTGGTGGTCGCGGCACCGTCCACGCCCGCCGACACGGCCGGGCTGCTGGTCGCGGCGATCCGGTCCGATGACCCCGTGCTGTTCTTCGATCCGAAGAACCTGTTCGGCGTGACCGGCCCGGTGCCGGCCGAGATCGATCCGCTGCCCTTCGGCCGCGCGCGCGAGGTGCGGAACGGCAACGACCTCACCCTGGTCGCGTGGTCGGCGATCCTGCCTGACTGCGAAACGGCCTGCGATGCGCTGGCGGCCGAAGGGATCGGCGTCGATCTGATCGACCTGCGCACGCTCTGGCCGTGGGACGAGGAGGCGGTGGCGGCCTCGGTCGCGCGCACGGGACGGCTGCTCGTCGTGCACGAGGCGGTGCAGGCAGGGGGCTTCGGCGCGGAGGTGGTCGCGCGCACGATCGAGCGCCTCGGCCCCGCTTCGGTGAAGGCGGCGCGACGGCTGGGCGCGCCGCGCGTGCCGGTGCCGTTCTCCCCGCCGCTGGAGGAGGTGGTGAAGGTGACGGCGCCAAAGATCGTCGCCGCGGCGAAGGCGACGCTCGGCGCGCCGGCAGCGCCGCGCTAGAGCGGTTTCCACATGAGTGGAAACCGCTCTAGGGTTTGCGTTCGAGCATCTTCACGCCCACGGCTGATTCCAGCCGTGGGCGATCTGCTCTAGGCGATCCGGCGGATGTAGCCGTCCGGGTTCCAGGTCACGTTCGGCCCGAATCGGTCACAGCGCGCGCGGTCGATCTCGTAGAACCCCGGGTGCTCCTTGAGGAAGGTGTGGATCGCCTGGAACGGCCCGCCCTCGTAGCCGTGCAGATCCTCCGCCTCGGCGATCGAGATCATGCCGTCCTCGACGATCAGATAGTCGCCGGGCACGGCATGCGCGTGGAAGAACTCCATCGTGTTGAGCACATTGCCGTAGACGTGCGAGGCATCCTCGATCATCAGCAGCGGCCGCGGCAGCGCGCGCATGAACGCGTCGTCGATCGAGTCGCTGATGCGCGCGGTGTCGCAGAAACGGAACTCGACGCCCGGGTAGGAGAGGTCGGCGGGCGGGCGGATGTCGAAGGAGTACACCTTGGCACCGAGGCCGAACGCGGCCACCTGGTCTGCCAGCCAGATCGCACTGCCGCCCTCGTAGGTGCCGAACTCCATGATGGCGCGCGGGCGCAGATCCTGCAGCAGCTCGGCATAGATCGCGAGATCCATCGGGCATTTCACGGCGAGCCGACCCTTGTAGCGGTAGTCGACCACGCCGAGCTGCATCGTGTTGACGAACGCGGCGCTCATGCCGGAGCGGACCGGCACGCGATCCTTCTTGGGCAGGCCCGGCCGGACCCGGGCGGTGTCGTTCGGTGTCATCCCGATGTCTGTTCCCCTGCGTCCCCGTGCAGCGCCTCGCCGCTGACATCCGTCAGCTCGAGATTGACGAGCGACGAGACGTGCAGCGCGGGCGTCGGCTCGACCACGATCTCGACGGCGTCGAAGCGCACATCCTCCTTGATACCGTCCTCGCGGGCGAGCGCGGCAGTGAGGAAATAGGTGCCGCCGGCGAGCGTGCAGCGGAACCGCAGGCGATGGACGCGCCGCTCGCCGGCGGCGAGCCCCGGTCGCGGCGCACGCCCGGCCGACGCGGTATCCCAGCCGAAGATCTCGAACCCCTTGGTGTCGCGCACCAGCACGCCGTAGTGCAGCGGGACAGTATCCGCGAAGGCGACGATCTCGAGGCGGATCTCGTAAGGCTCCAGGCTGCGCAGCCGGCAAACCGGCGCGCCATGCCGATCCACGATCTCGACCCGCGCGATCTCGACCGACCGGATGCCGTAGCGCATCTCGCGCCCGTCCGCCGCTCTCGGTTCGCCCGTCCCGGACGTCTCTGAAGGCGCCTCGGATGCGACCGCGCTGCGCGCCGGCTCGTTCCTGCCGAACAGCAGCTCGTGGTAGAGGTTGCCCACCTCGTTGGGCTCGCCGTCGGCGATGATGCGCCCGCGCTCCAGCAGCACGGCGCGATCGCAGATCGCCACCACGGTCTGGATCGAGTGGCTGACGAACAGGATCGTCCGCCCCTCGCTCTTGAACCTTCGGATGCGGTCGAACGACTTCAGCTGGAAGCGCGCATCACCGACGCTCAGCGCCTCGTCGATGATGAGCACGTCCGGATCGACCGAGGTCGCGACCGCGAAGGCGAGCCGCGCCTGCATCCCGCTCGAGTATGTGCGCAGCGGCCGGTCGATGAACTCCTTGAGTTCGGCGAAGGCGACGATCTCGTCCAGTTTCGCCTTCACCTCCGCCCGCGACATGCCGAGGCACATGCCGCCGAGCAGCACGTTCTCGCGGCCGGTGTAGTCGGGGTGGAAGCCGGTGCCGAGCTCCAGGATCGCGGCGATCCGCCCGTCCACCCGCACGCTGCCGGCGGTCGCATCGAGCGTGCCGGCGATGATCCGCAGCAGCGTGCTCTTGCCCGCGCCGTTGCGGCCGAGCACGCCGAGCACCGTGCCCGCGGCCAGGTCGAGCGAGACATCCTGCAGGGCGACGAACTCGGCGTGCCGGCGCCGCCCCGTCAGCGCCTCGACCAGCAGGTCGTGCGGCCGCGGCCAGAGCCGGTAGGCCTTGCAGAGCCCGGCGATGCTGACGGCGGGGCGGCTCACAGCGCGTTGCCGAACATGGGCTTGAGCGCGCGGAACACCCGCCAGCCGAGCGCCAGCGTGAGCGCGCCGATGAGCGCCGCGGCGACCCAGGCGAGCGGCCGCGTGATCGCGCCGTAGAACAGCGCATCGCGCAGGCACCAGAGCGGATAGCTGAACGGGCTCGCATGGAAGGCGAGTTCGAGCCACTGGGGCGTCGCCGCCGGCGCATAGAGGATCGGATGCAGGAACAGCCCGACCGTGAGCAGCAGCGCCACCACGTCCTTGAGGTCGCGCAGCATGACGCCGGCGGCGGCGAGCAGCAGGGCGATCCCGACCAGCAGCGCGGTGAAGAACACGAGTGCGGCCGGCAGCAGCACCAGCAGGCCGAACAGGCTGCCATGGCCGGCGGCGAGCGCCGCGCCGACCGCGACCAGGAGCCCGATCGCGAGCGTCGGCGCCGCGCCGAACACGGTCTTGATCGGCAGGACCTCGCTCGGGAACACGATCTGCTTCACCAGGTTCGCATTGCCGACGATGGCCTGGGTCGATCGCGCGACGGCATCCTGCAGCGCCACCCAAGGCCCGAGCGCGGCGAGCACATAGGCCACGAAGGCAGCGCTGCCCTCCGCCTCGCCCAGCCGCGCACGGAAGATGACGGCGAAGGCGAACACGTAGACGCCCATCAGCAGCAGCGGCGAGAGCACCGCCCAGGCCGAGCCAAGGGCGCTGCCGACATAGCGGTTGCGCACCTCGCGGCCGGCCATGGTCAGGATCAGCTCGCGATGGCGGCCCATGAACCGGGCCACCTCGAGCAGGGCGCCGGCGTTCAGCGGCGGGCTGAGCGCCCTGCGAGCGAGCCCGCTCATCGGCGGCGCGACGCGCGAGCCAACGCTGCCGCGGCGGACCGCGCGCACACCACCACCGCCGCGCCGGTCACGCCGCGCCGAGCGCGCGCACAGGCTGTTCGGCCGGGTCGCTACGGCCCGCCGAAGTGTCGCGCGACAGCGCACCGGCCGGCATCTCGAGCCCGTAGGCCTCGATCGTCTCCGCGATCATGCGCGCCATGCCGAAGCGCGCCCGGACGAAGCGCGGCCCCTCCCGGCGCGCGCGCGCCAGCGCCGCGCGGTCGCCCGCCAGCGCCAGCACGGCCTCGGCGATCCGTGTCGCATCCCGCTGCTGCACGACCGTTCCGCTCATCCCCTCGGCGACCGCCTCCGGCGCGCCGCCCGCCTGCGTGCACACCACGGCCGTGCCCATGGCCTGGGCCTCGATCAGCACGTTCGGCAGCCCCTCGCCGTAGGACGTCAGCAGGAACACGTCCATCATCCCCATCGCGCGCAGCGGATCATCCGTCACGCCGGCGAAGGTGACGCGCTCGGCGATGCCGGCCGTCGCGGCCCGGTTCCGCATCTCGGCCTGCAACTGGCCCTGGCCGAACAGGATGAACCGGGCCGAGGGCAGCCGCTGCGCGATCAGCGCCGCGGCATCGAGCCAGAGCAGCGGATCCTTCTCGGCGACGAACCGGAACACGCCGCCGATCAGCACGCACTGGGCGGGAATCCCGTGGCGCAGGCGCTCGGCCGCGCGTTCGGTCTCGGTCAGCGGCGCGCAGTCCTCGGCCGCGATGCCGTTGTGGATCACGCGGATGCGCTCGCGCGCGATGCCGATCCAGTCGGCATAGTCGTCGGCGCCGGCACGGCTGTTGTTCAGGAAGTGCACGTTCGCCAGTCCGGCGAGGCCACGGTAGGCCGCATCCATGTAGGGCTGGTAGAGCGCGAAGTGGTAGGGTGCCAGATTGCGCCCGGAGAGCACGATCCGCGGCACGCCCGCGATCGCCGCGGCGAGGCCGGCGCGCACGCAGTCCCAGTCCAGCCAGGCGTGCACGACCTCGGGCCGCGCGCGGCGGAACTCGACGACGAGGTTGGCGATGTCGACGACCACGCCCTCGGGCAGCGCCCGCCCGGATTGGTGCAGTACCGCCGGGAACGCCGGATCGGAGCTGCTGCGGACGACCCGTTCGATCTCGCGCGCGGGGATGCCGGCCTCGATCAGCCGGCCGAGGTGGAAGTCGTGGCGCGCGGGGCCGCTGTTGAGCACGTGCGCGAGCAGGGAGACGTCGCGCAGGCCGGCGCGGGCAAGCCCGACCAGCGTGTTCGCCACCTGCCGCTCCGCCCCGCCCGGCGCCAGATTGCCGCAGACCAGGATGACCCGGCCCGGCACGGCGTCGCTGCCCGGCCGCGCCCCGGCCAGCATCGCCGCCACCGCCGCATCCATGCTGGAGAGTCGCCGGACGACGGGGGTCGGAACGGGGGCCTCGGGCCGACGCCGTTCCACGCGTCGTTCGATCTGTCGGAGCACGCCGTCGCGCAGCTTCAGGAAGGCGCCGTGCAACCGCACGCGCAGCTCCTGCGCGCGATGCAGAACCGGCAGCGGCAGGGGAAGCCATTGCCCGGCGACCGGGATCCGGAACTCGTGCAGACCGTGCCGCCAGGCCTGGCCGAGCAGAGGCCGGGTCAGCCGCCGCGGCGAGCCGATGAAGTAGACGCCGCGGCACTCCGGGGGCACGAGAATGCCGCCGTTTCCTCCCTCCCTGCCGCACTGGCCCCGGTCGGAACGGGCGGATTCGAATTCCTCGCGCGTCCAGACGGCGACGATCGAGGTGCCCCTGAGGCAATGGGCCCGGATTTCCCCGGTCACGGGACCGTCGATCAACACACCGAACGCGGGCGCGCCGGTGCGGCGGCAATGCTTCAAGGCCGAGTCGAGCAGCGCCTCGAACGGCGACCTCGCCCCGGTCGCGGACTCACGCCCCGCCGGCGCGACCGCCGCCGCTACAGCCGCGACCGATGCCCCGCCGTCCCCCTCCGTCGCCGGAGGGACCGGCGCCACGCCCGCCGCCGACGCCTCCTCGGACCGCTCGGCAGCGGCCGGGGCCGCCGGCACGACGGCCGCCGCCTCGGGGCCAGAGTGCCCCTCCGCCGCCGCACCAGCCACGACTGATGCCCCGCCGTCCCCCTCCGTCGCCGCAGAAGCCAGCGCCACGCCCGGCGCCGACGCCTCCTCGGACCGCTCGGCAGCGCCCGGGGCCGCCGACACGACGGCCGCCGCCTCGGGGATGGAGTGCGCCTCCGCCGCCGCCGCGCGCTCCGCGAACAGGGTGCGGAACGCGTTGGCGTAGTGCACCTCCAGCAGGTCCTGCTGTTCAACGAGCTCCGCGCGCTCGGGCGTGATCGCGGGCAGCGCCTCGGCCCACCGCAGCGGCGCGGCACCGCCGGCCCCGGGTGCCGCGACCACCATGTTGCAGAGCGCCGAGGACACCCGCTCCTGCCGATCGGCGTCGCGGTAGAGGAAGGTCGACGGCGCGAGCACGAGCGGCGGCCATTCCCGGAGCGTCAGCCCCGCGCGCGCCGCCTCCGTCACCCAGCACGCGAGCGGCCGGCTGAAGCGGCATGCCGCGCCCATCTCGCCGGGAGGCGTGCGCAGGAACAGCGCCGGGATCCCGGCGCGGGCCAGCGTCGTGAACAGTCCGGCGAAGGCCGGATCGGCGAGCGTGTCCGGACCTCCGGCGGAGACCACGAGTGTCGCCGCCGGATCGGCCTCGGCGATGCGGGCGAACGCCGCGTCGGCACGATCGGGGCGAAGCGGCAGCGTGCCGATATCGACCAGAGGGGCGAAGGCCTCGGCCAGGACCGGCGCGCCGGTGTGCAGTTCGAGGATCCGCCGCGCGCCGGTGTGGCGCAGCACGGCGGTGGCGAGCGGGGTCCTGAGCGCGGCGATGCGCGGCACGAGCAGCGGCTCGTCGCGGAGGCGCGCGGCGAGATCGGCGCGCATCGCCGGGCGGAACAGCGTCCCGATCGAGGGGTAGAGATCGGCGAAGGGCGGATGGAGGAGCCGCCACTCGGGCGCGCCGGCGAGGAAGCGGCCGATGCCCGCGCGCACATTCGTCCCCCATATGCCGACGCAGTCGTGCATCAGCACGACGCCCGACGGCCCGACATGCCGGGTCGCCAGCGCGACGTCGCCCGCGACCACGTCGGCATAATGGAGTCCGTCGATGAAGGCGAGGTCGAACGGGCCGCGCGCGGCGCAGACCTCCGGCCCGACCACCGGCACGCGCAGATCCGGATCCTGCCGCCGCGCGGCGAAGGTCGACCCCGAGGAGAAGCCGCCCGCGACGAAGTCCAGCCGGTCGGCGATGCCGAGCCGTGCGGCGACTGCACGCGCGATCTCCTGGGTCCGCCGCGTCGTGTCGATCGAGCCGAGCCGCGAGCCCATGCCGCGCATCTCGACCTCGATCGGGAAGTTCGGGTCGATGGAGAGCACGCGCGTGCGGCCGCCGCCGGCAAGCGCGATCAGCATGGTGCTGAGGCCGACGAAGGTGCCGACCTCCAGGACCGTCCGCGGCGCCTCGGTGCGGATCGCGCGCACGAGGTCGGCGACATCGGTCGCCGGCAGCGTCCACTGGCCGATGATCTCGTGCGGGAACCCTTCCTCGGCGTAGGCGGCGACCACCTGCCGGAACAGCGCCTCGGCGTCGCTCATCCGCTAGAACCGCTCGCAGTAGGCGTAGGTTCGGCCATTGGTGTTTGGATCCGACCCGTCCGAGGAGGAGAAGGAGAGCGTGGGGCCCCAATGCGAGAACCGTCCGCCGCCGTAGCGCGCGATATGCGCATGGACGCTGTGCGCGAGGCCCAGCATCACCCCGTCCTCGTACAACATCAGGCGCGAGCGCTGCGGCTGCTCGTTCGAGTCGGCCACGGCTTCGAGGCCGGGAAGCCCGGCCGCGTACTGGCACCCGCCCACATGGGTGAAGGGGCCGCTGAGCGGGATCAATGCGCGGGTGGCCTCGATCTCGGCCCAGCGCGCGCTGAGCCCCGGATCGGCGAAGACATACTCGGTGCAGCCCTGGCCGGCCTTCACATTGACGAGCGTGAGGCCGAACTCGTGCCGACAGAACGCCTGCGTCTCGGCGAGGCTCGCGAAGTCCATCGGCCAGCCGCCCAGCCAGTCGCGCACATCGGTCCAGAACGCCATGCCGCGCAGGCCGTAGTCGCGGATCGCGCGCAGCGGATTGCGTCCCGCCTTCAGCTCCGGAAGCAGCACCACCCGCGCCGCGTACTGCCATTCCATCAGCCGCCGCCGCAGGGGCCCGGCGAGATTGTACCGGCGCTTGATGTCCAGCCAGTAGGCGGGCGGCGGGTCGACGTAGTTGTCGGATGAATAAAGCGCAATGTAGAAATCACCGCCCGGTTTCAGCGGGATCGCGGCATTGCGCACGGCCGTCCACATGTCGCCGGTGTGGTGCAGCACGCCCCAGGAATAGACGATATCGGCCTTGGGCAGCGACGCCATCTGGGCGGCGTCGAGCACCGAGCCCTGGAACACCTCCCAGTTCGGCGGATCGCCCGCGAAGCTTTTCACCCGCCTGGTCGTCGCCACCGAATCGGGATCGTAGTCGAAGCTGATCACATGCTCGGCACCGAGGCGCAGGGCCGCCAGGGAATGGATGCCCGAGCCGCAGCCGATGTCGAGGAAGACCTTGCCGCGGAAATCATCGAGCCGAAGCATCCCGGCCATGTGCCGGCGCGAGTCCTCGATGGCCGCGTCACTGAGCCGCGTGTCGACGAACTCGGCCCAGTTCCTGCCGAAACCGAAGCGCATCTCCTCGGCCAATGCCATCGATCAATCCTGCCGCTTCGTCCGCTCTGCGACGCTATTGCGTTCGGTCCTAGCAGAAGCGCCGGGGGCGTGCCAGCGTGTCCGCGCCCCGGTCCCGCGTGCCGGCTTGACCGCCGCCGGCCCGCAATGCTGCAAAGGCGCCGACGCCGGATGCCACGGCCGGCGCGGCCCTGCGTGAGACATGATCGAGCCATGTGCGGAATTGCCGGGATCATCCTGAAGCGCGGGCAGCCCGGCGCCATCGATACGGGCGCGATCGCCCGCCGCATGGCCGATCTCATGGCGCATCGCGGCCCCGACGACGCCGGCGTCTGGGTCTCGCCCGATGGGCGGGTGGCGCTGTCGCATCGCCGCCTCGCCATCATCGACCTGAGCGCGGCCGGCCACCAGCCGATGACCGGCCGATCGGGACGGACGCACATCGTCTTCAACGGCGAGATCTACAACTTCCGCGACCTGCGCGCCCGCTTCGAGGCCGAGGGCGTGGCGTTCCGGTCCGACAGCGACACCGAGGTGCTGCTCGAGGCGCTGGAGCGCGACGGTGCGGCGGCGCTCAATTCGCTCGACGCGATGTTCGCCTTCGCCTGGTACGACGAGGCGTCCGGGCGGCTGATGCTGGCGCGCGACATCTTCGGCGAGAAGCCGCTCTACTATACCGACAATGACACCTGCTTCGCCTTCGCCTCGGAGTTGTCGGCGCTGGCCGAGGTGCCGGGTTTCGACGACCGCGTCGATGGCGACACGATCGCGCGCTTCCTCGCCTATCAGTACGTGCCCGCCCCCGAGACAATCTATCGTGGCGCGCGCAAGCTGCCGCCCGCGCATCTGCTCATGCGCGAGGCCGACGGCACGTTCGCGACGCGCGCCCATTACCGGTTCGTCCCCGACGGGCCGGCCGAGCCGGCGCGCAGCCTGAGCGAGGCCGCGGACGAACTGGAAGCGATCCTGGTGGGCACGGTGCGCCAGCGGCTCATCAGCGACGTGCCGCTCGGCGCCTTCCTCTCGGGCGGCGTCGATTCCAGCCTTGTCGTCGCGCTCGCCGCGCGCGTGCTCGGCCAACCCGTCAAGACCTTCACGATCGGCTTCGCCGGCTTCGCCGAGTCCGAGCACAAGGACGCCGCCGAGGTCGCGGGCCTGCTCGGCACCGACCACCGCGAGCAGGTGCTGAGCCCCGACAGCGTCGGGCTCTGCGAGCAGATCGGCCGTGTGCTCGACGAGCCGAACGCCGACAGCTCCTGCCTGCCGACCTTCCTGCTGAGCCGCTTCACGCGCGAGGCCGTGACGGTCGCGCTCTCGGGCGATGGCGGCGACGAGCTGTTCGGCGGCTATGGCCGCTACATGGCGACGGTCGACGAGGCGACGGAGGCCGCGCGGCTGCGCCTGCCGGGCTTCTCGCCGGGCGCCGCCTACTGGTCGGCGCGCCTGCTCGTCTTTCCGGAGAGCGAGCTCCAGGCGCTCGCCGGCGGCGTGCCGGCTGCGCTGGTGGACGAGTTCGCGACCGCGCGCGCAGCGCTCGATGGCGATCCGCGGCCGCTCGTGCATCGGCTGCGCGAGGCCGATGTGCGCATGTACATGCCCGGCGCGGTGCTGGCCAAGGTCGACCGGATGAGCATGCAGTCGAGCCTGGAGGTGCGCGCGCCCCTGCTCGGCCGCGAGGTCGCCGACTTCGCGAGCCGCCTCGCCGCGTCGGAGTGCGTGCGCGGCGGCGCGGGCAAGCACGTGCTTAAGGAGGTGGCGCGCCGCTACCTGCCGTCCGCGATCATCGACCGGCCGAAGCGCGGTTTCGGCCTGCCGATGGGGCTGTGGGGGGCCGAGGCGCTGCTGCCGGCGGCGCGCGCGCTGCTGCTGTCCGGGCCGACCTGCCTCGCCGCCTGGATCCCGCGCGACCGACTCGCCCGCTACCTCGACCGCATGACGCGCGACTTCAGCGCCTATCGCGTCTGGGCGCTGCTGGTGCTGGAGTTCTGGCTGCGCACGCATCGCCACAGCGTCGGTGCCCCGCTCGCCACCACCGCCGCCCTCAGCGCACCGGTCGCGGGGCGCGCGGCGAACCGGCTCGTCAGGCTGCTCGCGCGCGGGCGCCGCATGGTCGCGCGGTTCACATGAGAGGGGCGGATGACCGGCAGGGAGGCGCCGTGACCGGCGAGCGGATGCGGTGACGGCCGGCACGGGCGTGGGGGCGCAGTTCGAGTTCGGGCGCAACTGGGCGGATTTCGCCGAGCACCTCTCGCCGGCGGCGGTCGAGCAGGCGGTCGCCGGGCTGCAGCGGCTCGTCCCCGACGGCGCGCTCGCCGGCAAGGAGGTGCTCGACATCGGCTGCGGCTCCGGCCTGCACGCGGTCGCGGCGCTGCGGCTCGGCGCGGCGCGCGTCACCGCGATCGACCTCGACCCCGATTCGGTCGCGACCGCCGAGCGAGTGCTCGGCCGCTACGCGCCCGGCGCCGCCTGGTCGGTGAGCCAGCGCAGCGTGTTCGCGATCGACGACCTGCCGCGCTTCCCGGTCGTCTATTCCTGGGGCGTGCTGCACCACACCGGCGACATGCGCCGCGCCATCCGCTGCGCGGCCGACCGTGTCGCGCCGGGGGGGCTGCTGATCATCGCGCTCTACCGGCGCACGCCGCTCTGCGGCCTCTGGCGCATCGAGAAGCGGCTCTACGTGGCTGCGCCGAAGCCCGTGCGGCGGCTGATCGAGGCGGCCTACACCACCGCCTTCCGCGCCGCCATGGTGCTGCGCGGACGCAGCTTCCGCGCCTATGTCGACGGCTATGTCGCCAATCGCGGCATGAACTGGATGACGGATGTGCGCGACTGGCTGGGCGGCTATCCCTACGAGTCGATCTCGGAGGCCGACATGCTCGCCTTCGCCGCCGAGCTCGGGCTCGCGCCGGTGCGGCGCTTCTGCCACCGCCCCGGCATCGGCCTGTTCGGCACCGGCTGCGACGAGTACGTCTTCGCGCGCCCCGGCTGAGCGCGCGCACCCGCCGCCTCAATCGACGGTGATGTTGCCGGCGCGGATCACCTCGCGCCAGCGGTCGAGCTCGCTGCGGACCAGCGCGGTGTACTCCGCCGGGCCGAGCCTGCCGGGCCGCACGCCGATCGCGCCGAAGCGCTCCTTCACCAGGTCGGAGGCGAGCGCCGCCGCGATCGCGACGCGCCAGCGTTCGGCGACCGCCTCGGGAATGCCCGCCGCGGCCGAGAAGCCGAACCAGTTGGTCGAGACGACCGTCGGGAAACCGCTCTCGGCGAAGGTCGGCACGTCGGGCAGCGTGGTGGCGCGCTCGGCCTCGCTGGTGGCGATCGGCCGCAGCCGCCCGCCGCGGATATTGCCCATCGCGGTGGGCAGGCTTTCCATCAGCGAGGGGATCTGGCCGCCGATCACGTCGGTCATTGCCGGCGCCGAGCCGCGATAGGGCACGTGCACCAGCTCGATCCCGGCCGCGCGCATGAAGAGCTGGCCGATCAGGTGGTTCATCGTGCCGTTGCCGCCCGAGCCGTACTGCACCTGCCCGGGCCGCCCCTCCGCCAGCGCCACGTAGTCGGCAAGCGTGCGCACGGGCAGGTCGACGTTCACGCAGAGCACGCTCGGGAAGGTGCCGACCAGGTGGATGTGGGTGAAGTCCGCTACCGGATCATAGGGCACGGAACGATACAGCACCGGCCCGATCCCGTGCGAGGCCGCGTTCGACATCATCACCACATGCGCATCCCCGCGCGCGCGGGCCACGACCTCCGAGCCGACCATGCCGCCCGCGCCGGGCCGGTTCTCGACCACGATCGGCTGGCCGAGCGAAGTGCCGAGCGCCTCGGCAAGCGCGCGAGAGAGGATGTCGGCGGCCCCGCCGGGCGGGAAGTTGACGATCCATCGGATCGGCCGCTCGGGCCAGGCCTGGGCGCGCGCCACCGACGGTGCCGCCAGCGCCGCGGCGCCCAGCAGAACGGCACGCCGCCGAAGCGTTGGGCAGTCGCGAGCGGTCATCGGTCCGTCTCCCTGTGCTCTTTCGCGTTCATGCACCCTGGGCAGCAAGGCACATGCCATGCATCCTGCCAATCCTCGCCGATCGCCGGAGACCTTCATGAGCCTCGACCTGCTGCTGCGCGATGTCCGCCTGCCCGATGCCCGCGCGACCGACCCGACGGTGGACATCGCCGTCGCGGATGGCCGCATCGCCGAGATCCGCCGCGGCATCACGGGCACGGCGCGCGAGACGGTGGAGGGCGGCGGGCGCGTCGTCGCCGGCGGCTTCGTCGAGACCCACATCCATCTCGACAAGACCTGCATCCTCGGCCGCTGCGCCTGCGAGACCACGCGCAACCCGCACCGCGCGATGGAACGCGTCTCGGAAATCAAGCACACCTTCACGGTGGAGGATGTGACCGCGCGCGCTAGCCGCACGCTCGAGAAGTGCATCAGCCATGGCTGCACGCGGATGCGCACCCATGTCGAGGTCGATCCCAAGGTGGGGCTGCGCGGGCTCGAAGGCGTGAAGGCGGCGATCGCCCGCTACGCCTGGGCGATCGACATCGAGATCTGCGTGATGCCGCAGGAGGGGTTGACCAACAATCCCGGCACGGACGAGCTGATGGTGGCGGCGCTGAAGAACGGCGCGACCGTGGTCGGCGCGGCGCCAAACTACGACACCGACCGCGCCGCGCAGATCCGCCGCGTGTTCGAACTCGCGCGCGAATTCGATGTCGATATCGACATGCATCTCGACAGCGGCGCCTCGGCCGAGGAGCTCGACACGCTGCTCGTCTGCGAGCTGACGGAGAAATACGGCTGGGGCGGGCGCGTGGCGATCGGCCACGTCACCAAGCTCTCGACCATGCCGTATCGCGAGTTCGACGTGGTGGCGAAGCGGATGGCCGATGTCGGCGTCGCGCTGACGGTGCTGCCCGCGACCGATCTCTATCTCGGTGGGCGCGACCAGGAATGCCACGTACGCCGCAACACGGTGGACGCGAACCGGCTCTCGGATCTCGGCGTGCTCTGCTCGATCTCCTCGAACAACATCCTCAACCCGTTCACGCCGCTGGGCGACGGGCAGCTGATCCGCCAGGCCAATCTCTACGCCAACATCGTCCAGCGCGCGACGGACGCCGACCTGCGCGCGACCTGGGACATGTTCACCGCGGGTTCGGCGAAGCTGATGCGGCAGGGCGACTACGGCATCGCGGTCGGCAATCCGGGCGATCTCGTCGTCGTGGATGCGCCGACCGCGGTCGATGCCGTGCGCGAGATCGCGCCGGTGCTGCACGCGTTCAAGCGCGGCCGCCGCGCGGTGACGCGCGCGCCCGCCGTGCTGCATCCGCCTGCCTAGCGCCCGATCGCCGTCAGCCCGGCACCGGCGAAGCCGCCATCCACCGGCAGCGCGGCGCCGGTGACGAAGCCCGACTGCGCCGGGTCGAGCAGGAACAGCACGGCGCCCGCCATCTCCTCGGGCCGCGCGTAGCGGCGCTGCGGCACATGCGCGAGCCAGTGCGCGCGCGTCTCTGGCGTGTGCACCCGCGCGACCAGCGGCGTCTCGACCGGACCCGGACAGACCGCGTTCGCGCGGATCCCGTCGGCCGCGAGATCGACCGCCAGCACCTGCGTGAGGTTGATCACCGCCGCCTTCGAGCTGCCATAGGCCGCGCGCCCCTTGGACCCGCGCACGCCGGAGACCGAGGCGATCGTGACGATCGACCCGCCGCCGGTCTCGCGCATCCGCCGCGCCGCCGCCTTGGCGCACAGGAACGTTCCCGTCACGTTCACGTCCAGGATGCGGCGGAACTGATCGGCACTCGTCTCCAGCACATGCACGTCCGCCGCGATGCCGGCGGCGGTGACCAGGCCGACCAGCGTCGCGGCGTCGGACACCTCCGCGATCCAGCCCTCGACGCGCGCCTCGTCGGTGACGTCGAGCTGGCTGAACAGCGCCTCCTTCGGCAGCGCCTCGCGCGCAGCCTCCAGCGCGACCCGGTCGCGGTCCGCCACCGCGACCCGGTATCCCGCCCCGGCCGCCGCGCGCGCGATCGCCAGCCCGATCCCCGATGCGCCGCCGGTCACGGCGACCACCCCTCGTGTCATGACGCCCCTCCTCGCCCCGGCCCGCCACTGTGGCCGATCGGCCCGCCGTTGATAAGCGACAGGGCCATGACCCCTTGCGCAGCCGCCCCCCTCCTTCGCATTCTGCCGCCAAACCCGCGCCTGCCGGGACCAGCACGTGAGGAGGATTCACCGATGACCATGGCCACCAACCGCCGCTCGCTGCTGCTCGGCAGCGCCGGCCTCGCCGCCGGGCTCGCCACCCCCTGGGTGTCGCGCGCCCAGGCGCTGAAGAGCGAGTACAAGCTCTCGGTGGTCGGCAACCGGCCGATCCCGCTCTCCGAGGGCGCGTTCCAGTGGGCCGAGCTCGTCACCGAGCGCACCCAGGGCCGCATCAACGTGAAGGTCTATCCCGGCAGCCAGCTCGTCGGCGGCGACCAGACGCGCGAGCTGCTGGCGATGCGCCAGGGCGTGATCGACATGACGGTGTCCTCGACGATCAACCTCTCGCCGCAGATCCGCGAGATGACGCTGTTCTCGATGCCGTTCCTGATGCCCGGCCATCGGGCCTTCGACGCGCTGATCAACGGCGAGCCCGGGCGCGACCTGTTCCAGGTGCTCGCCCAGCGCGAGGTCGTGCCGCTCGCCTGGGGCGAGAACGGGTTCCGCGAGATCTCCAACTCGCGCCGGCCGATCCGCACGCCCGAGGATCTGCGCGGCCTGAAGATCCGCTTCGCGGCCGGCGCGATCTTCGCCGACATCTACAACGCGCTCGGCGCCAACCCGGTGCAGATGTCGTTCGCCGACCTCCAGCCCGCGCTCTCGACCGGCGCGGTGGACGGGCAGGAGAACCCGATCAACCTGTTCCTCGCCTTCAAGATGGACACGCTCGCGCAGCGCCACCTGACGGTGTGGAACTACTGCGCCGATGCCGGCATCTTCCACGTCGCCAAGGGCGTGTGGGAGAGCTTCTCGAAGGCCGATCAGGAGATCGTCGCCGAGAGCGCGAAGGAGGCGGCCCGACGCCAGATCGCCGCCGCCCGCAAGGGCATCGGCGACGGCGACCGCTCGTCCTTCGACGAGCTCGCGAAGCGCAACGTCGCCGTGGTCGAGCTGTCGGATGCCGAGAAGCAGGCCTTCGCGCGCGCGACCCGGTCGGTGTTCGACACCTGGGCGAGCCGCATCGGGGCCGACCTCGTGCGCAAGGCCGAGGCCGCGATCAAGGCGGTCGCCTGACGGGTGATGGGCGGGGGCCGCGCGCCTCCGCCGCCGCGCATGGCCGATCCCGACCGCCATGAGGCGCCGGGCCTGAAGCTCGGCGAAGCCCCGCCGCGCGTGCCCGTCTCGATCGAGGGCGCGATCGGCGCGGCGATCATGGCCGCGCTCGCCCTGATCACCTTCGCCAATGTGCTGGCGCGCTACTTCACCAATGTCTCGATCGCCTTCACCGAGGAGTACTCGGTGGCGCTCATGGTGATCATGACGCTGATCGGCTCGGCCGCCGCGTTCGGCGCCGACAAGCACATCCGCCTCACCTTCTTCACCGAGAAGCTGCCGGTACGCCTCGCGCGCGCGATCGAGCAGGTGGTGCTGGCCGCGGCCTTCTTCGTCTTCGCCGCGATCGCCTGGCTCGGCGGCTGGTATGTGTGGGACGAGTATCGGTTCGAGGTGCTCTCGCCCGGGCTCGGCGTGCCGCAATGGCTCTACACGGTGTGGATGCCCGTGCTCGCCGTGCTGATCTGCCTGCGCATCCTCGGGCGCATGGTCCGTGTGGCGCGGGCGCGGGGCTGAGCCATGGTGATCGAAGGCTCCGCCCTGCTGCTCGGCGCGTTCTTCCTGCTGCTGTTCCTCGGCGTGCCGGTCGGCATCGCGCTCGGGCTCTCGGGTTTCGCCGTGATGGGCGTGCACCAGCTCGGCATCATGGCGCTGCCGACGAATATCTGGACCGGGATCGCGAAGTATCCGCTGCTCGCGCTGCCGATGTTCATCCTCGCCGGGATGATGTTCGAACGCTCGGGGGTTGCCGAGCGGCTGGTGCGCTTCGCCTCCTCGCTGGTGGGACGCCGGCGCGGCGGGCTCGCCGTGGTCGCGGTGCTGGTGTGCATGATCCTGGGCGGCATCTCGGGCTCTGGCGCGGCGGATGCGGCCGCGGTCTCGGCCGTGATGCTGCCCTCGATGCTGAAGCAGAACTATCCGCGGCCCTATGTCGCCTCCCTGATCGGCGCGGCCGGCTCGACCGCGGTGCTGATCCCGCCCTCGATCCCGCTGATCGTCTATGCGGTGCTGGTGCCCGGCGTCTCCGTACCGGCGCTGTTCGTCGGCGGGCTGATCCCGGGCGTGCTGGTGGGGCTGTCGCTGATGGTCCCGGCGGTGGTTCTCGCGCGGCTCGGCGGGTTCGGCCTGCCCGATCCGAACGAACCGCGCCCGCCGTTCGGGCGCAGCTTCGTCGAGGCCGCCTGGGGCCTCGCCGCGCCGGTGGTGATCCTGGGCGGGCTGCGCACCGGGCTGTTCACGCCGACCGAGGCGGCGGTCGTCGCGGTGTTCTACGGCCTGTTCGTCGGCGTGGCGATCTACCGCACGCTCGGGCCGCGCGAGATCTACGAGACGCTGCGCGACAGCGCCGAGATCTCGGCGGTGGTGCTGATCATCGTCGCGCTGGCGAGCATCTTCGCCTTCGCCGGCGCGACCGTCGGCGCCTTCGATGCGCTCGCGCGCACGCTGCTCGGGCTGACCGAGAGCGACCTGGTGATGAAGCTGATGATCACCGCGATCGTGCTGATCGCGGGGATGCTGATCGATGCGATCTCGATCTTCCTCGTCTTCCTGCCGATCCTCGTGCCGATCGCGCGCCAGTTCGGCTGGGACCTCACCTGGTTCGGAATCGTGCTGACCATGAACATCGCGATCGGCGCCTTCACCCCGCCCATGGCCGTGAACCTGATGGTCACCTGCAAGGTGGCCGGCTGCTCGATCGAGCAGACCGTGCCCTGGGTGATCTGGTTCGTGCTGGCCATGCTCGCCGCGCTCTGCCTCGTGCTGTTCGTGCCCGAGGTGGCGCTGTTCCTGCCGCGCCTGCTCGGCGACGTGTGAGCGCGCCATGACACCCGCGTCCTTCTTCGCCGCCTATGACGCGTTCGGCGAACGGCGCGCCGGTAGCGCGGGCGATGCCGCCTCCGCCGCCTGGCTGCGCGAACAGGCCGAGCGGACCGGGGCCGAGGCCGTACTCGTTCCGGCGCCGTTCACCCGGTTCGTGCCCGGAGACGCGCGCATCGAGGCCGAGCGCGCCACGATCGCGGGGCTGCCGCTGTTCGACGGCGGGACGACGCCGCCCGAGGGGATCACCGGCACGCTCGGCGCGCTCGGCTCGGATGCCCCGATCGGCTTCGCCGAGATGGACCCGGCCGCGGCGAGCCTGCCCGGCAACGCCTTCGCCCGCGCCCGGCAGCAGAGCCGTCACCAGGGCATCGTCATCGCGATGCGCACGAAGCCCGACGGGCTCGCCCCCTTGAACGCGCACGACATCGAACATCCGTTCGGCCCCGCGGTGCTGCAGGTGGCAGGGCGCGATGCCGCCCGCCTCGCCGCCCTCGCCGCGTCAGGCGCCGCCGCCCGTCTGGTCGTGACCGGCACGCGCGTGCCCGCCGTGTCGCACTCGGTGCGCGCCACGCTCGCCGGCGCCGCGCCGCCGCTCGTGCTGCTGACCCCGCGCACCTCGTGGTGGACCAGCACGGCCGAGCGCGGCGGCGGCATCCTCGCCTGGCTGGAGGCGCTGCGCGCGCTCGCCCCGTCACCCCGCATGCGCGCGGTGGTCGCGCTCGCTACCTGCGGGCATGAGCTCGGCCATGTCGGCGCGCGCCGGATCTTCACCGACGAGCCGGCCCTCGCGCGCGATGCCGCGCTCACGATCCATCTCGGCGCCAATCTCGGCACCGCCGAGGAGCCCCATCTGACCGTGCGCAGCAATGTCGACGGCCTCGCCGAACGCATGACCGCGGCGCTCGTCGCCGCCGGCCATCCGCGCCCGCCGATCGAGCCCGTCACCGGCGGCACGGCGAACGGCGAGGCGCACGAGATCGCCTCGCGCGGCGGCCGCTACCTCTCGCTGATCGGCCGCAACCCGTGGTTCCACGCGCCCGAGGACCGCTACCCCGTCAGCGTCGACCTGCCGCGCGCCGAGGCGATCGCGCGCGCCGTCGCCGCCCTCGCGGTCGAGGTCGCGCGCGAGGATCGTCAGGTCGCGTAGTCGGGCTCTTCCTTGTCGAGCACGCGCCGCCATGCGTCGAGATGCATGCGCGCATCGACCTTCGCCCCCCAGGGGCCGAGATAGTTGCGGCGGAGCTTCTCCGGCAGCGTGCGCAGCTTCAGCCCGGTCGAGAGGGCGGTGACCTGATACATGGCCGTGCGCTCGGCGATATAGAGCTCGTCGAACGCCTCATGCGGCGTCGGCCCGGCCACCGAGACGCCGTGCCCGCCCATCACCATGATCGACTTGTCGCCGAGCAGCCGCCCCAGCCGATCCCCCTCCTCGTTGTCGTGCACCGGCTCGTCGCCCTCGACGTCGTAGACGATGCGGTCGTTCAGCATCAGGTTGTTGTGATGCGCGAGCGCGAGCTCGCCGCCCTCCAGCATCGACAGCGCGGTCAGGTACTGCGGATGAACGTGCAGCAGCGCCACCGCCTTAGGGTTGGTGAGATGGATGCGCGCATGGATGTGGAAGGCCACCTTGCGCAGCTCGCCCTTGCCGCGCAGCACCTTGCCGTCGAGGTCGCAGACGATCAGGTCGGAGGCCTTCAGCTCGCGGAACAGGTAGCCGCGCGGGTTGATCAGGAACAGCGGCTCGTCGCCCGGCAGCATCACGCTGTTGTGGTTGCCGATCTGCTCGTTCCAGCCGAGCCGCGCGGAGACGCGGAAGATCGCCGCCATGTCGCAGCGCAGCGCCCACTCCGCCTCGTCGGCCTTGCTGTTGCTGAGGTTCTTCACCACCGCCGTCATCGTCGTCCTCCTATGGCATGTCGCGCGCGACCACCGCGACCGGATCACCCTCGCGGCAACGGCCGGGTGCGCGCGTGCACCAGAGCAGCCCCTCCGCGCCGTAGGTGAGCACCTCGGCCGGGCGGAGCGGCTCCTCGATCGCGTGCAGCCGCCCGGCCACGGCACCGGCGCGCACCGAGGCGCCGAGCGGATCGGCCGCCTCCCAGATCCCGTCCGCCGGCGCGAACACGTAGTGCGCCAGGTCGGGCACGGTCATGCGCCGGCTTCTCCCGTGCGCGCCCGTCACCGGCTTGCCCTCCAGGATGCCGAGATGGCGCAGCACGTTGCGCACGCCGGCCTCGGTGATCGCGAGCGCCTCGCGCGAGAGCCGGCCCGCACCGCCGAGTTCCGAGGAGAGGGCGACCACCCCGCGCCGCTCCGCCGCGGCGAGCAGCGTCGGGCCCGCGTTCACTTCCTCCAGCAGCAGCGTGATCGGCGCGTTGAACGCGTCCGCCATGGCGAGGCTGCGCTCCATGTAGCCGGCATCGTCGATCACATGCCCGACCGCCGAGGGCACCATCTCCATCCCCGTGCCGCCCGAGTGCAGATCCATCTGCGCGTCGCACATCGGCAGCAGATGCGTATCGACGTAGTGCGCCAGCACCTCGGCGAAGCTGCCGCGCGGATTGCCGGGGAAGCAGCGGTTGAAGTCCTTGCCGTCGAGCGGGCTGAGGCGCGTGCCCGCGCGCGCGGCCGGGAAATGCATCGCCGGCAGGATGATCACCCGCCCCGCGACCTGCGCCGGATCGAGCGTCTGCGCGAGGCGGAGCAGCGCCACCTGGCCCTCGTACTCGTCGCCATGGTTGCCGGCGGTGAACAGCATGGTCGGCCCGGTGCCGTTCGCGATCACCACCGCCGGGATCGCCACCGTCCCCCAGCCGGAATCGTTGCGCGACAGCGGTACCCGGAGCCGGCCCGCCCGCTTGCCGCTCGCCCACCAGTCGATCTCCGCCCGCACCGGCGACGATGCCGCCTCGTTCACGCCCCGCTCCTCTCGCGGCGGTGACTGTCGCGCCGCACGCGCCGTTTGCCAAGTGCCCCGCCGCGCGCCATCATTCCGTCGCACAACCGATGGGAGGCGAGAGCGATGATCACGCGCAGGCAACTCGGTCAGGCGTCGGTGGCGGGGCTCGGCGCCGCGGTGCTCGGCGCGCCGGCGATCGCGCAGAAGCGCGGCGGCGAGGTGGTGGTGGCGCAGCAGGCGCAGCCGCCGAGCCTGGATGCGCAAACCACCACGGCGCAGGCCAGCCGCAACATCAACCTGCACATCTACGAGACGCTGTTCGCCCGCGACGAGGCCGGCAATCCGATGCCCGATCTCGCCGAGGGCGTGGACATCTCGTCCGACGGCCTGACCTACCGTTTCGCCCTGCGAACCGGGGTGAAGTTCCACAACGGCAAGGTGATGGACGCGACCGACGTGAAGGCCTCGCTCGAGCGCTACGGCAAGGTGGGCGGCTCGGCCTTCATCATGCGCCCCGTGGACGCGATCGAGACCCCCGATGCGCGCACGGTGGTCGTGAAGCTGAAGGAGCCCTATCCGGGCTTCATCGCCGGGCTGTCCAGCCCGCGCGCGCCCTGCGCCATCATCCCGGCCGACGAGGCGGCGAAGGAGGCGAACCGGATCGAGATCATCGGCACCGGTCCGTTCCGCTTCGTCGAGTACCGGCCCGACAGCCATGTCCGGCTCGCCCGCTTCGACGACTACACGGCGAACTCGAACTTCCGCGAGCGTGACGGGTTCGGCGGCCGCAAGACCGCGCATTTCGACGCCATCACGATCCGCTTCATGCCCGAGGGCGGCGCCCGCACCGCCGGCTTGCAGACGGGCGAGCTGCACGTGCTCGAGGCGCTGGCCGTGCCGGCCGCGCAGCGGCTGCGCACCGACCGCAACATCCGCACCTACGAGATGATCCCCTGGGCCTACCAGACGCTGATGATGAACCACGCCCAGGGCCCGACCAACAACGTCGCGTTCCGCCGCGCCGTGCAGGCGGCCCTCGACCTCGAGGAGATCATGGCGATCTCCACCGACGGGCTCTACCGCATGACGCATGGCTGGCAGCATCCCGGCACGACCTATTTCGCCGGCGATGTCGGCAAGGAGCTCTACAATATCAAGAACCCCGACCGCGCGCGCGCCCTGCTGCGCGAGGCCGGCTACCGCAACGAGGAGGTGATCGTCCTCTCCGACTCCTCGTTCTCCAACCACAAGGCCGCCGGCGAGGTGACCGCGGAGCAGCTCAAGGCGATCGGCGTGAATGTGCGCCTGGTCGTGCTCGACTGGCCGTCCGCCCTCAGCCAGCGCACGCGGCGCGAGGGCTGGCACATCTGGACACTGATGCTGGGAATCGAGCCCTATGAGGGCCCCTATGGCGTGGTCGGGTTCTTCTCGGGCCACGCGCCAGTGCAGCACGAGCGCGATCCCGTGATCGAGGACGCGCAGCGCCGGCTCACCACCTCGCTCGCCGAGGCCGACCGCAAGAAGGCGGTCGCCGACTTCCAGGCGCGCATGTACGACCAGGCGATCGCCATCAAGTGCGGCGATGTCGGCATCGTCCAGGCGACGCGGGCGAACGTGGAGAACTACAAGCCCTATCGCATCCCGCGCATGTGGGATTGCTGGTTCGCCTGACGAAACGGCGGCGGCCGGCGGTCCCGGCCGCCGCCCCTCGCGTCAGGTGGCGTAGTCCGGCTCCTGCCGGTCGAGCACGCGCCGCCAGGCGTCGAGATGCAGGCGCGCGTCGCGCTTCTCGCCCCAGCGGCCGAGATAGTTCAGCCGGTACTGGTCGGGGATCTCGCGCAGCCTCTGTCCGGTCTGCATCGCCGTGATCTGGTACATGCAGGTCCGCTCGGCGCTGCACAGTTCGTCGAACGCCTCATGGGGCGTCGGCCCGACCACCGTCACGCCGTGATGCGCCATCACCAGGATGGTCTTCTCGCCGAGCAGCCGCGCGATCCGGTCGCCCTCCTCGTCGTCGTCCACCGGCGCATAGCCTTCCGTATCGTAAGCGACGCGGTCGTTCAGGATCAGGTTGTTGTGGTGCGACAGCGCGAGCCGGCCGCCATCGATCATCGACAGCGCCGTCAGGTATTGCGGGTGCACATGGATCACCGCGACCGCGTTCGGGTTGCCGAGATGGATGCGCGCATGGATGTGGAAGGCGACCTTGCGCAGCTCGCCCCGTCCGCTGATCACCCTGCCGTCGAGATCGCAGACGATCAGGTCGGAGGCGCGCAGCTCGCAGAACAGATGGCCGCGCGGGTTGATCAGGAACAGCGGCTCGTCGCCCGGCAGCATCACGGAGTTGTGGTTGCCGATCTTCTCGCTCCAGCCGAAGCGGGCGCACAGCCGGAAGATCGCCGCCATGTCGCAGCGGAGCGCCCACTCCGCCTCGTCGGCGGCGCTCGACGAGATCGACCGGATCACCGACGCCATGGCACTCCCTTTCCGTTGCCTGCCGCGCAAGGCGGCGATCCACGCCTCCCCCGAACCGTGCCAGCGTCGATCGGTTCCGGATTGGCCGTTGATCGCCTCAAGGCGACGTCGCATTGTTGCATGGCGTCGACAGTCCGCACGAGGGGGCAGGGAATGAAACGCCGGAGCATCATGGCACCGCAGGCGGCGCGCGCGACCGGCACTGCGGGTCGGCCGCGATCGGTCGGCGCCGCCTTCGCCCCGCCGCGCTGACGCGGCCCCGGCGGACCGTCGGTCACGTGCTGCGCTACACGATCGGGCGGCTCGTCTCCGCGATCCCGGTCCTGCTCGTCGTCTCGCTCGTCGCATTCGCGATCATCGCGCTGGTGCCGGGCGACATGGCGAGCGAGATGGCGGGCCCCTCGGCCACCGCGGAGGAGCTTCAGCGCCTGCGCGTCCAGCTCGGGCTCGACGTGCGCGGGCTGACGGTGCGCTTCGGCCCCTGGGCGGTGGTGGAGGACGTCTCGTTCGCGGTCGCGCCCGGCGAGGTGCTGGCGATCGTCGGCGAGTCCGGCTGCGGCAAGTCGATGACGGCGCTGGCGCTCACACGGCTCGTGCCCGAGCCGGGACGCATCTCCGGCGCGGTGCTGTTCGAGGGGCGCGACCTGCTCACGCTCGGCGAGCGCGAGATGCGCCAGGTGCGCGGCGACCGCATCGCGATGATCTTCCAGGAGCCGATGACCAGCCTGAACCCGGTGTTCACGGTCGGGCACCAGATCGCCGAGGCGCTCACCTGGCACGCGGCGATGTCGGCGGCGGCGGCGCGCGCGGAGGCCGCGCGGCTGCTGTCGCTGGTCGAGATCCCGAACGCGGCCGAGCGGCTCTCCGCCTATCCGCACGAGTTCTCGGGCGGGATGCGCCAGCGCGTGATGATCGCGATGGCGCTCGCCTGCCGCCCCGCGCTGCTGATCGCCGACGAACCCACCACGGCGCTCGACGCGACGGTGCAGGCGCAGATCATCGACCTCCTGCGCCGGCTGCGCGCCGAGCTCGGCATGGCGGTGATCCTGATCACGCACGATCTCGGCGTGGTGTCGGACTTCGCCGACCGGGTGGCGGTGATGTACGCCGCGCGCGTGGTCGAGACCGCGCCGGCCGAGGCGCTGTTCGCCGCGCCGCGCCATCCCTACACCGAGGGGCTGCTCGCGAGCCTGCCGCGGCTCGATACGACGGCGGAGCGTCTCGCCTCGATCCCCGGCCAGGTGCCGCCGCCCTTCGCGCTGCCGCCGGGCTGCCGCTTCGCGCCGCGCTGCGCCCACGCCAAGGCGCCCTGCGAGGCCGGGCTGCCGCCCCTGCTGCCGGCGGGTGACGCACGCGCCGCGGCGTGCATCCGCCTGACGGACTACGCGGTGGCGTCGTGACATCGATCCTGTCGGTGCGCGGCCTGACCAAGCACTTCCGCGGCCGCGCCGGGCTGTTCCGCGAGCCCCCGCCGCCCGTGCGCGCGGTGGACGGGATCGATCTCGACGTGCCGGAGGGCGGCACGCTCGGGCTCGTGGGCGAGTCCGGCTGCGGCAAGTCGACGACGGGGCGGCTGGTGCTGCGGCTGATCGAGGCCGACCACGGCAGCATCCTCTTCGCGGGCGAGGATGTGCGCGCGGCCGACGCGGCACGGCTGCGCGCGCTGCGCCGGCGGATGCAGATCGTGTTCCAGGACCCGTTCGGCTCGCTCGATCCGCGCATGACCGTGCGCGAGATCCTCGAGGAGCCGTTCCTGATCCATCGCATCGGCGATGCGGCCGAACGCGGCCGCCGGGTGCGCCGGCTGCTCGACGCGGTGGGGCTCGCCGCGCACCACGCCGCGCGCCACCCGCACCAGTTCTCGGGCGGCCAGCGCCAGCGCATCGGGCTCGCGCGCGCGCTCGCGCTCGACCCGGCGCTGATCGTCGCCGACGAGCCGGTCTCGGCGCTCGACGTCTCGGTGCAGGCGCAGGTGCTGAACCTGATGAAGGATCTCCAGCGCGAGCGGCGCCTCTCCATGCTGTTCATCAGCCACAACCTCGCGGTGGTGCGGCACATGGCCGACGAGGTGGCGGTGATGTATCTCGGCGTTGTGGTGGAGCAGGCGCCGCGCGAGACGCTGTTCGCCGCCCCGCTGCACCCCTATACTCGGGCGCTGCTCTCGGCCGTGCCCGATCCGGGCGGCGAGAAGCGCGCGCGCGTGGTGCTGCGCGGCGAGATCCCCTCGCCCAGCGCACCCCCCTCGGGCTGCCGGTTCCGCACGCGCTGCCCGCTCGCCGAGCCGCGCTGCGCCGAGACCGTGCCGGCGCTGCGCGCCGTCGCGCCGGGCCATCGCGTGGCGTGCCATCTCGCGTGACTTGCCGGCGGCATGGCCGCCCTGTATCCGGCGGCGCATGACGATCCTGCTGACCGGCGCGGCCGGCTTCATCGGCTTCCATCTGGCGCGCGCCCTGCTGGCCCGCGGCGAGCGCGTGGTCGGGTTCGACTCGGTCAACACCTATTACGACGTGACATTGAAGGAGGCGCGGCTGCGGGTGCTGGCGCGGGACCCCGGCTTCACCATGGTGCGCGGCGATCTCGCCGATCGCGCGGCGGTGCTCGGCCTCGCCGAGACGCATCCGACGATCGACCGGATCGTCCATCTCGCCGCCCAGGCAGGGGTGCGCTACGCCGAGGTGAACCCCTACGCCTATGTCGATGCCAACCTGATGGGGCAGGTGACGGTGCTGGAGCTGGCGCGCCGGCTGAAGCGGCTCACGCACGTGGTCTATGCCTCGTCATCCTCGGTCTATGGCGGCAACACCAAGCTGCCCTTCAGCGAGACCGACCCGGTGGAGAGGCCCTACAGCCTCTACGCCGCCTCCAAGCGCAGCGGCGAGATGATCGCGACGTCGTATGCGCATCTGCACGGCATCCCGTGCACGGGCCTGCGCTTCTTTACCGTCTACGGGCCGTGGGGCCGGCCGGACATGGCCGCCTTCCTGTTCGCCGAGGCGATCACCGAGGGCCGGCCGATCACCGTCTACGGCGAGGGCAAGCTGAAGCGCGACTTCACCTATATCGACGACATCGTCGCCGGACTGCTCGGCTGTCTCGATGCCGGACCGGCGGTGGCGGCGCGCCCCGACGAGCCGGGCGGGCCGCCGCACCGCATCTACAATCTCGGCAACCACCGCTCCGAGGTGCTGGACCGCTACATCGCGCTGATCGAGCAGGCGCTCGGCAGGCAGGCGGTGCGCCAGCACGCCGCCAAGCCGCGCGCCGACGTGGCCGAGACCTATGCCGACATCGCCCGCGCGCAGGCCGATTTCGGCTTCGCGCCGACCACGCCGATCGACGAGGGCATTCCGCGCTTCATCGCCTGGTTCCGCGCCTGGAAGGGCGTCTGACCGCTAATCCCGTCGCGGCTCGAAGAACTGCGGATCGACGAACCGGAACAGCGCCGGATCGAACCGCCCGCCGGTCTCAGCATTGAACAGGCTGACGCGCACCGCCTGCGCCTGCGCGTCCACCACCGTCCATTGCCGGAGCGCGAGCGGCGGGTCGTTGAAGGTGAGCGTCAGGCTGCCCTCGCCGCTGCGCCCCGCGCGCACCAGCGTCACCTGAATCACGCCGGGCGTGCGCTCGATGCGCGTCGGCACGACGTCGCCGCCGGTGAGGCGGATGCGCTCGGCGAGCAGCACCGAGAGCGGCGTGGCGCCGATCGGGATGTGGCTGGTCTGGCGCACCGACTTGTCGTGGAAGATGACGAAGGTGCCGTCCGCCACCAGCAGGATCTGCGCCGGCGGGTCGTACTCGAAGCGCATCCGGCCCGGGCGCTGGAGCCAGAGCGTGCCCTCGGCCGTGCCGCCGCGCGCGTCCATCTGCACGAAGCGGGCGGTGAGCGTGCGCACGCCGTCGAGATAGGTCTCGATCCGGGCGAGATCGGCACGGTCCTGCTCGGTCAGCACGGCGGGCTCGGCGGCGCGCTGGGCCGGGGCCTGGGCGGCGCCGGCGGGCGGCGGCGGGCGGCCGGGCAGGCTGCGCGACTGCTGGGCGAGCGCAGGCAGCGGCAGGGCGGCGAGGACAGCGATCAGGGGGCGACGCTTCATGCGAGCAAGATAGGGGCTCGGCGGCGGAAACACAGCGCAGAGCCGCGTGAGCGCCCCCTGGCCTTGCCCCGCGCCGCGCGCCTCGCCAAGTTCCCGCCATAACCTCCGGGGAAGAGCACGCCATGGCCGAAAGCCTCGCGGTTGCGATCCAGATGGATCCGATCGAGACCATCAACATCGACGCGGACAGCAGCTTCGTGCTGGGGCTGGAGGCGCAGAAGCGCGGCCACCGGCTGTGGCACTACCTGCCGCGGCACCTGGCGCTGTCGGCCGGGCGGGTGCTGGCGAAGGCGCGGGCGCTGACGCTGCGGCGCGAGCACGGCAATCATTTCACCCTCGGGCCGTGGGAGGAGCTCGACCTCGGCACCATGGACGTGGTGCTGATGCGCCAGGACCCGCCCTTCGACATGGCCTACATCACCGCGACGCATATCCTCGAACACATCCACCCCGACACGCTGGTGGTGAACGATCCGGCGAGCGTGCGCAACGCGCCGGAGAAGCTGTTCGTCACGCATTTCCCCGACCTGATGCCGCCGACCCTGATCACCGCCGACCGTGACCAGATCATGGCGTTCCGGCGCGAACACGGCGACCTGATCCTGAAGCCGCTGTTCGGCAACGGCGGCGCCGGCGTGTTCCTGGTGAAGTCGGACGACATGAACCTGAACGCGCTCCTGGAGCTGTTCACCGAACGCTCGCGCGAGCCGCTGGTGATCCAGCGCTACGTGCCGGAGGTGCGGCAGGGCGACAAGCGCATCATCCTGGTGGACGGCGAGGCGATGGGCGCGATCAACCGCGTGCCGGCGGCGGGCGAGGCGCGGTCGAACATGCATGTCGGCGGGCGGCCGGAGAAGACCACGCTGACCGAACGCGAGAAGGAGATCTGCCGGCGCATCGGCCCGGCGTTGCGCGAGCGCGGCATGATCTTCGTCGGCATCGACGTGATCGGCGACTACCTGACCGAGATCAACGTGACCTCGCCGACGGGATTGCAGGAGGTGGCGCGGTTCGATGGCGTGCATCTCGAAGCCTATATCTGGGACGCGATCGAGGCGCGGCTCACCGGGTAAAGTCCGCAAGCGCTGCATCATCGCCGAGGGCAGGGTGACGGCACCGGAGGGACACCGATGCCGCCTCGTTCCGCGACCCTGACATCCTATGCCGACCGGCTCGGCCGGGCGCTGCGCCTGATGGCGGCGCGACCTGACGAGGAGCTCTCGATCGAGCGTCTGGCGGAGGCGGCGGCGCTGTCGCCGTTCCACTTCCACCGCGTCTGGACCGCGATGATGGGCGAGACCGTGGCGGAGACGCGCCGGCGCATCCGCATGCAGCGCGCGGCGGCCGATCTGCTGCGCGGGCGGCTGCCGTTGCCGCAGGTGGCGCGGCGGGCGGGGTATTCGGGTGTCGCGGCGTTCGGGCGTGCGTTCCGCGCGGCGCATGGCGTGGCGCCGGCGACGTATCGGGCGCGGGGCGGCATCGGCGTCCTTCCGGGTGTCACTCGTTCCGAAGGAGAGGATGTCATGTATGAGGTTGCGATCCGCCCGTTCGCGGGTGTGCGCGTGGCGGCGATGCGGCATGTCGGCGACTACCAGGGGATCGACGCGGTGTTCGACCGGCTGATGGCGTGGGCATCGGCGCGCGGGCTGGCCGGTGCGCGCTGGTTCGGCGTGTATCACGACGATCCGGCGGCGGTGCCTGTGGCGAAGCTGCGCAGCGATGCGTGCGTGGCGGTTGGCCCGGACGTCGTGGGCGACGACGCGGTGACGATCACCGAGATTCCGGCGTGCCGCGCGGCGGTGCTGGTGTTCAAGGGGCCGTATGCGGAGCTGGAGCGGCCGTATCGGTGGCTCTATGGCGCGTGGCTGCCGCGGAGCGGCGAGGAGCCGGCGGATCGGCCGTGCTTCGAGGAGTATCTGAACGAACCGCGCGACCTGCCTCCATCGGAGTGGCTCACGGCGCTGCATCTGCCGTTGCGCGGGTAGCGCAGGGGGGTGTGGGGGGACCAGCGTGGTCCCCCCACGGTCTTTTTGACGGCGCCGGTGATTGCCCGCTGGGGTCTGCGGACTAGAGTGGCGTCAGCGCGCAGTGACGCGCCAACAGTGCGGGAGACACGGAGCATGACGACGATGACGCGTCGCGGCCTGGCCGCGCTGGGACTCGCTCGGGCGGCGTTGCCGGCACGCGCGCAGGCCGGCTGGCCGGAGCGGCCGGTGCGCTGGATCATTCCGTTCCCGCCGGCGGGCACGGCGGACATCCTCTCGCGCCTGCTGGCCGAGCATCTCGGCCCGCGGATCGGCCAGCCGATAGTGGTGGAGAACCGCGCCGGCGCGGGTGGGACGATCGCGGCCGACCTGCTGGCGCGGGCGCGCGGCGATACGCATATCGTGATGACGACGAACTTCGCGCCGCATGGATCGAGCCCGACGCTGTTCCCGAACGTGACCTATCATCCGCAGAACGATTTCAGCCATGTCGGGCTGTTCGGGTCGCTGCCGATGGTGATCTGCGTCCATCCGTCGCATCCGGCGCGGACGCTTCAGGAGTTCCTAGCGGCGGCGAAGGCGAAGCCTGGCGATGTGGCGATGGCGTATGGCGGCAATGGCACGGCGTCGCATCTGATCGGGTTGCAGTTCCAGCGCGTGGCGGGGATCGAGCTGACCTTCGTGCCGTATCGCGGGGCGGGGCCGGCGTTGATCGATGTGCTGGCGAATGTGGTGCCGTCGATCATGGAGACGATGCCGGCGGCGATCGGACATCTCCGGGCGGGGCGGTTGCGGCCGCTGGCGGTGAGTGCGGCTTCGCGGTCGGCGGCGTTGCCGGATGTGCCGCATTTTGGCGAGGTGGGGTTGGGGGATGCGTCGGCGGTGAACTGGTTCGGGTTCGCGGCGGCGGCGGGCGTGCCGGGTGCCTTGGTGGAGCGGTGGAACACGGAGTTGCGCGCGGTGCTGGCGTTGGAGGAGGTGCGCGCGCGGATGCTGGAGCTGGGGTTCGAGGGGACGATCATGGAGCCGAACTTCATGCAGGACTTCGTGGGCCGCGAGGTGGCGCGGTGGCGGCAGGTGATCCGCGAGAACAACGTGACGGCGGGGTGAGCCAGCCGTTGCGCGGGTAGAAGGGAGAGGGGTGCGGGGGAGAGGGGAAGGGTAGGCGGCGCTGCGCCGACCCGAGGGCCAGCTTCGCGCGGCCCTTTCCCACTATTGCTTGCCAGAGCGCGCGCAGCGCGCCAAGAAATCATCCGTGACGAGTCCGTTTGGTCCCCCCCTCCCCTTGAGACTGCGCTTGGCGCGGCGATCGCCGCGATTCGGGCCGAGTTGCGGGACGAATATCTCCAGCCGCACGGGTTTCCGTGGATCGTAGGCTTCTCGGGCGGCAAGGACAGTACGCTTGTCGCGCATCTCGTGTTCGACCTGCTGTTGTCCCTTGCACCAGACGACAGACGACGACCGGTGCATATCGTTTCCAATGACACTCTGGTAGAGAGCCCGCTGGTGATGGCGCATATCGCGGCGGTACAGGCCGAGATGCGCAGAGCGGCGGACGCTTGGCGGTTACCAGTGACTATCGTCACGACGAGGCCGGACCCAGATGCGACGTTCTGGGTGAACCTGATCGGGCGAGGTTACCCCTCACCGAACCGTTCGTTCCGCTGGTGCACGGATCGCATGAAGATCCAGCCGACCAGCCGCTACATCCGCGCGCAGGCTGCAGCATCCGGCGAGGTGATCCTGCTCTTGGGCGTGCGGCGAGACGAGAGCCCGACCCGCGCCGGAAGCGTGGGCCGCTACGACAACGGCTCCCGGCTCAATCGGCACAACGATCTTGTTGGGTGCATGGTCTATCGACCAATCGTCGAGCTTTCGACCGACGATGTCTGGGAGTTCTTGGCATCGGTGGCACCGCCTTGGGGTGGCAGCCACGCGGCGCTGATCAAGCTGTATCGAGACGCCGGTGGTGGCGAGTGCCCGGTCGTGACGCAGAAAACGGACGTACCGTCCTGCGGCACCACGTCGTCGCGGTTCGGATGCTGGACCTGCACGGTCGTGGAAAAGGACCGGAGCCTTGAAGGCTTTGTCGAGTCCGGGTTCGGCGAGTTCGGCCCGCTGATCGCGTTTCGTGACTGGCTTGCTTCGATTCGGAACGACCCAAATCGACGCATGGCACGACGGCGGAACGGTAGGATCACGGTGACGGACGACGGCGTGTTCGTGCCCGGACCCTACACGTTTGACACGCGCCGCGAGATCCTCACGCGCCTTGTCGCGCTTCAGGACCGCACAGGGCGGACGCTGATAACCGCAGACGAGATCGCACGGATCAGGACGATCTGGGCGGAGGATGCCGCCCAGGCGGCGGGATGGGCAGCCGACGCAGTCATCTAGAACCACGCATTTGCCAGGGAGGATAAATTGGCGCGCGAGTACGTCACGTTGTTTGCCTCCAAGGACGGACAGTCGCTCCTGCGGAAGCATTGCCGCCGCGTTGGCCTCGAGGTCGCGAGCCTGCGACAACTTGTAGATGAAGTGATCGAGAAGGACTCCATGGCAAAGCGGGCCGGCCTCTGGCAGGCCTTCGACGACATCCTGGACAGCCCCGGCGATGAGCCTGTCAATGGGACCGGGGAGCGCACCTGATGCACCTGCGCAGCATCACCCTCCGCAACTTCAAGGCGTACGAGACGACGCGCATCGACCTTCCCAAGCCCGTGGACGGCCGGAACGTCATTTTGATCGGGGGCAAGAATGGGTTCGGGAAGACCACCCTGTTCGAAGCGATCGCCCTTGGGCTCTATGGACGCGACGGCATACGCCTGATCCTCCGTGCAGGGTTCGCCGCCGACGAAGAGCGTCGCGCCCTCAACTTCCGCGACTTCATGAGCCGGGCGCTGAACCGTCGCGCGCTGAAGAACGGTCAACTGGACTGCCGTATCGAGCTCGGCTTCGAGAACGAGGCAGGGATCCCGATTACCATCACCCGCGCCTGGCACTTCGCCGAGAACGGCATGTTGCGGGGCAGCGGCGCCGAGGATGTGCGGATCCTGAGGGGCCTGGAGCGACGGCCAGTGGAAGCGCCACGGTCGGAAGCGGACGTGGAGGGATGGTATCGGGACTGGGTGGCCCAGGAGTTCCTGCCCTCGAACTTGGCCACGTACTTCCTGTTCGACGGCGAGGCGGCGTCCGCTTACGCCGAGCGCGACATGGGCCAGCAGGTCCGCGAGGGGATCGAGGGACTGCTGGGGCTCGTCTGGCTCCGCCGATTGGCGGACAGCCTGCGCAACTACGCCAACGCCAGACGCGCACAAGTAGCCAGGGGCGTGACCGGAGAACGCATCCTGGCGCTGCAACGAGACTGCGAAACTCTGGAAAAGGCGATCAACGACGCGAAGGCGCGGCTCGAGGAGCTGGCGCCGCAGCTTGCCGATGCGGAAGGGGAACGCGATGCGTTGACTCAGGAACTCGCCGGGTATGGCGCCGGCACGCAGGCCGATCTCCAGGAACTACAGACGCGCCGCCACGTTGAGGAGAAGCGGCGAGAGCGTGCCATCGAAAACTTGTTCGCCATGGCCGAGGCCGATCTTCCCTTCGCGATGGCGGGCGATGCGTTGCGCGAGATGGTCGAGAGGCGGCTCGACGCCGAACGCCGGCGCGATCAATGGCTCGCCGCGCTGATGGAGACGCAGGGTCGCGCCGAAGGAGTCCTGGCCGCCATCGGCACCGACCTCGCCGGCGTCGAGCCTCCTCTGCTCCCGATGCAGCACGAGCGCGTTCGCGATGCGGTTCGACGAGGGCTCGAGCGTCTTTGGCAACCCCCACCGAACGACTCTGCTGAGTCCTTCCATCATGGCCATGCAACGGGCCGCTTGCGCGAGGCAATCCGCGAGAGGTTGGAACGCAGCCGTACCGCAAACCGAGAAACCATCTGCGATCTGCTGGCGGACATGTCGCGCGCTGCGGCCGAGTTGCGCACCATCGCCGCCGAAATCGAAGGAAGGCAGGTCGCGGCGCCGCAGCTCGATGAGAAGCGCGCACGGATCGTAGAGCTCAACGGGCAGATCAATGCGCTTCGTCGCGAGGAAGGAGAAATGCGTGCCTTCATCGCCTCTCGGGAACCCGAGCTCGGGCAGAAGCGCGCTGATCTCAAGCGGCAGTCAGAGCAGCTCGACCAATCGCAACGCCCGGCCCGGCTTGCACGCCGCGCGGTGGAGGTTGCGGATATGCTGGATGATGTGATCCGCGAGGCTCTTCCCCTCCAGACCCGAGAGATAGCGGACGAAATGACCCGCGCTATTGGCGTGATGGCGCACAAGAAGGACCAGTTTCGCGAGGTCGAGATCACGGACAACGGAGAGGTTCGGTTGCTCGGGGAAGCGCGGCAGAACCTGCGCGAGCTCGATCTATCCGCGGGCGAGAAACAGGTTTTCACGCAGGCGCTTTTCGCGGCGGTCGCATTCGTTTCCCAGCGCGACTTCCCCCTCGTGATCGACACGCCGCTCGGCCGGTTGGACGAAGAACACCGCCTCAACATCCTGCGCTTCCTCGCGCAGCGCCGAGGACAGGTGCTGTTGATCTCGACCGACACGGAGGTCGTCGGCCCGTATCTGGATGCGATCCGTGATCGCGTTGCGACCACCTACCGCGTCGAGCATCGAGTGGATGGCGGTTTCGGATCCTCGGTGCTCGTTCCCGGCTACTTCCCGGGGCAGGGGTTCTGAGTCATGACGCCAAAAGAGCCAGCGTCGTTGCAGTTGGACCAGATCGCATCCACGTCCTTCCGCGCAACCGAAGACACGGATGGGCGCCTTCGACGCCTGAAGGACACTCTCGGATTCGCCAACCACAACATTCCGGCCCGGCTTGCCATCGCCCGGTCGCTGTCCGTTCCAGAGGCACCCGCCGCGCCCTCTGGCGACGCGGGAATGATCATCCGCGGGCAGAACCTGTTTGGAACTGGCACCGATGCGGCGACATGGGTGTCGTTGATCATCGAACACGCCGGGCGCGCGCCGAAAGACGTCGCGGAGTTCCAGGCTTGGGTCCGCGCGCACTGGGCGCGCGGAGCGGTCATGCTGAGCAGTCTTCTCGATGAAGCGGATGGTAACAGCGATGAGGTGTGGCGCCTGATCGCCGAGACGACGGTCCCGACGGGAGGAAAGCGATCAGCGGGGATCGGCGAGGGCAACGCGCTCAACGACACGGTCGGCATAGTGCCTCTGGTTCTACCGATCGGCGAAGTGAGCCAGGACGCTCTGACGCGTAGTGAAGTTTCGTGGCCGCTGAATGCTCCTGGCGGAAGTCCACATGCGGCCTTTATGGGCGGTGTGGGGAGCGGCAAGACTCGCACGGCAACATTCATGCTGCGCGCCATCCGGCAGCACTACCCCCCGGTCCCACTGATCGCGTTCGACTTCAAAGGCGACATGACGGACGATAAGAACGCTCTTGATCGCGCGTTCGGCGCCACAGTGCTGGCTCCGCCACATCAGCCCATCCCGCTCGACGTGCTGGCGATCGCCGACCGCTCGCCCACAGGCGTCACGCTTGCGGCCCAGCGGCTGCGCGACAGCCTGGCGACGCTCAAGGGCGCAGGCTTCGGCGCCGTACAGAAGGGCCTCCTCGGCGATGCGGCCGAACAGGCGCTCCGGGCGCACATGCCCTGCCGGCTGGCGGACGTGCGGGATGCGCTCAAGCAGGTCTATGCCGCGCGGGGCCGGAGCGAAGACGGCGCCATCACCACACTGGATGATCTCTGTCGCTTCGATCTTTTCCGGCCGGACCTAGTCCCGGCGGAGTTCTTCGGCCGCTCCTGGGTCATCCGGCTGACCGCCGAACTGCCGGATCTGGTGAAGGTGTCGGTGGTCACACTCTTGACCGATGCGCTTGACCGCCACCTGAACAGCCAGCCCGACGCGCCGACGGACGCCGCCGGTAACCGTGCACTCCGTGTGCTGTTCGTGATAGACGAGGCACGTCGCATCCTGGGCAATAGCCTCCCTGGCCTATCCGGTCTGATCCGGCTCAGCCGATCGAAGGGCGGTTGCGTGATACTGATTTCCCAGGGGCCGGACGACTTCTCGGGCGAGGAGGACGAGTTCCTGAACGAGATGGGGCTGGTGGTGGCCTTCCGGACCAACGCGGATGCAAAGGCCGTGCGTCGGATCGTTGGTCCGGGCGCAACTCTCGTGACGCTGGAGAAAGGACAGGCCTGGGTGAAGGTCGGCGCGGAGCCCGTACCGCGACGGGTGATCGCTTGGCGCTGACATGTCCGGTTCTGGCGGAACGGGCTGCTAGCGTCGTTGCACCGGCGGTCGCCCTCCCCTTTGCCGCACGCCCGGGAAGGCGGTTAAAGGCTTAGGGGCTGACCTAGCTAAGCGGTGAAAGGCTAGGTTGGTCAGATGGTTGAGCGTCGTCGGAGCCGTCTGGCGTTGGGGGTTCAGCAGCGGCTGCTTGAGCACTTCGTGGCCGGTACGCCGGCACGGGTCGCGGCCGAGCTGGTCGGCATCCATCGCGACAGCGCGATCCTGTTCCATCGCGAGCTGCGCGAGATCATCTTCGCCCGCACCCGAGAGGCGCAGCCCTTTGCCGGCGAGGTCGAGGTCGACGAGTGAACCGCTCCGGTTTTGCCGGAGGCTCCAACTCCTGAGAGGGTGGAGGCTGCATGAGCAAGACGACGAACAAGTTCTCGCCTGAGGTCCGCGAGCGCGCGGTGCGGATGGTGCGGGATCACGAGCACGAGCATCCGTCGCGATGGGCGGCTGAGACGTCGATCGCGGGCAAGATCGGCTGTACGGCCTGGACGCTTTTGGATTGGGTGAAGCGCGCCGAGGTGGATGCCGGCAAGCGGGCTGGCGTGC